>CAYFNP010000008.1:0-17998 GCA_964344425.1 uncultured Bifidobacterium sp.
CGGCGTTCGTGGCCCGTTGCCAGCACGACGACCAGAACAATGGGCAGGCTGACGGAACGCAGTGCGACGAGGGGCCACAGCCCCGCATCGGCCGACACGTGGTCGAACGCGATGAAGATCGTCGCGAAACATGCACCGGCAATGACTGCAAGCACGACGATGTTGGCCGGGGTGCGTTTGTCCTGGACTCCGAGCGCATCGGTCACGAGAACGACCGCGATGACCGCGACGATCATTCCGATGTAGGCGACCAGACCCGGACGCTCGCCGTCGACCAGGCCCCACACGACCGGAATGATCGTGCCGACGAGCGCCGTGATCGGCGCGACGATCGTCATCGACCCCGACGCCATCGCGCGGTAGAAACCGAGGAGACCGAGCGACCCGGCGACGCCCGCGGCAGCACTGATCAACAGGTCGTGGCCCGACGGAATCGGATCACCGATGAACACCGCCAGTAGCAACGTCCCGATGAAGCCGGCGCACTGGCCGACCAACGTCACGGTGAACGACGACGCCAGTCGACTTCCCCTGCCGCCCGAGTAGTCCGCGATGCCGTACACCACGGCGGTCAGAAGCGCGAATACGACGGCCACGACCGCTCAGACTACGGTCACGACAATGGAACACGTTGGTTTCGGTCGCACGGGAATGATGGTGTCGAGGTTGTGCCTCGGAACGATGACCTTCGGGCATCAATGCACCGAGGAAGAGTCCATTGCCATTCTGAACAAGGCAAAGGAACACGGCTTCACATTCATCGACACCGCCGACGTCTACCCAATCGGCAACATGACCGGCGCATACGGCGAGACCGAGAGCATCATCGGACGTTGGATGAAGGGCCAGCGCGACAACTTCGTCGTCGCCACGAAGTGCTTCGCGCCAACCGGCCCCAATCCCTGGGATCAGGGCAACAGCCGCAAGAACATCTTCCGCGCGGTCGAGGCATCCCTGCGCCGACTGCAGACCGACTACATCGACCTCTACCAGTTGCACTTCTACGACCACAGGGTTTCCCACGACGAGTCCCTGTCGGCTCTCGACGATCTGGTGAAGTCCGGCAAGGTGCGCTACATCGGTTGTTCGAACTACCTCGCCTACCAGTTGGCCACGGCCATCGGACGCAGCGACGTGAACCATTGGGCCCGCTTTGCCAGCATTCAACCGCGCTACAACATGCTGTTCCGCGAGAACGAGCGCGAGATGTTCCCGCTGTGCGCCCAGGAAAACATCGCGGTCATTCCGTACAACCCGCTCGCCGGCGGCTTCCTGACCGGCAAGCACAAACCCGGCACTCCCACCGAGGGAACGCGTTTCGCACTCGAAGGCGACGGCACCGCCGGCCGCTACCAAGAGCGCTACTGGCACGACCGCATGTTCGAGACCATCGACGCCCTGCGCGGCGTCGCAACCGAGGCCGGTATGACGATGGCGCAACTGGCCGTCGCATGGCAGTTCACCAACCCGGTCATCACCTCGCCGATCATCGGCGCCAGCAAGCCCGGACAACTCGAAGACGCCGTCCGCGCGCTCGATACACCGCTCGACGCCGACCTGACCAAGCGCCTCGACGTGCTCACCCGCGAGTACCGCTTCGGCGATTCCGCCCGCTAAGGATCGGAAAATGAAGTTCCTGATCTCGGTCATCGACACCGCGACGAACACTGGATCCGGCAACGAAATCGAGGCCATCGACGCCTTCAACGATTCGCTCGTCGCCGACGGACACTGGATCTTCGCCGGAGGATTGAGCGCGCCGGCGTCGGCCGTCCGTTTCGATCACCGTCTCGATGCGCAGAACGAGATCGCAGGTCCGCTTCACCAGCCCACAGCGGACGGCGAGTACGTCAGCGGTTTCTGGCTGATCGAAGCGCCCGATCTTGCGACCGCGCGCGTTCTCGCCCAGCGCGGTTCGCACGCCTGCAACCGCAAGGTCGAACTCCGCGCCCTCCTCGGCGGCTGATGCGCGGCGTCAGGCGGTGACGCGGGCGTAGGGCACGGTGATCTCGAAAGGGATCACCAAGTCGTACGCCTGGCCGGCCTTGCCGTCGTCGCCACCCTGCCAGCCGTGCCACGGGTACGTGACGGCACCGTTCTCGCGAAGGATCGGGGCGCCGGTCGAGTCGAACTCGAAGAAGGGCCCGTGTTCGAAACCTTCGGGCACGGGCATGCGTGAACGCTCCGGTGCGCCGGGCTCGGCGGTTTCGTACATGCCGCCCGACCCGGTTCCGTTCGATACCACCCAATGCACCTCGGCGAACGCGGGACTGGTGCGACTCGGCGCGCGACCGTGGTTGTGGGTCGAGAGATCAACGCCCTTGCCCGCGGTCCACAGGTAGAGGTAACAGATCTCTTCGCCGGCGGCGTCGAGCAGGTGGAAGCCGGGCGTGAGGCCGGCGTCGAGACCGTTGAAGTAGTCGGTGTAGGCCGCGAAGCGTTCGCCGAACGACGTCCAGCCGAGGATGTCGGCATGCGGCCCCTTGATGGCGACGTCGTTCATCGACGTGACGCGCTCGGGCGCCGCTGCGGTCTTCACGAGAACCGTCACGAGAGCACCTTCGTCGCCCGCGACGAGTTCGCTGTCGGTGACCGTCGTATCGGCCAGCGAGCGCTCGGCGATGTACGGCACGCGACTCGGCGAAGCGAGACGTCCGGTGACGACCTTGACGAAGTTCTTGCCGTCGTTGCCGAGCGTCCAGCGCTGGCCGGCATCGAGGCGGACGAAATACAACTTCCAGCCTCCGAAGGTCCATTGATCGGACACAACGGGACCCTGTCCCTCGTACATGTGCAGGTCGACTCCCAGTCGTTCCTGCGAAACGGTCACCCGTGCAGACGCCATTGCGACTCCCCCTCCGCCGACGGCTCCGCGCCGCGGCTCGTGGGCACGACGGGACTCGAACCCGGGACCTCCACCGTGTCATGGTGGCGCTCTAACCAACTGAGCTACGCGCCCTTTGTAAAGGGTGAAGCGAAGTGTAGCGGGGAGCCTTCGTATCCCAGCAGGCCCGGACGGCGGGACCTCGGCTGGTCGGCGTCGTCAGCGCGGTGGGGGCGAAAAACTGGCGCGCACGAAACGACCCTCGTGACGCTCGAGACGACAGACCGAACCCTTGCGGGTGTCGGCCCAGTCGACGATGTCGAGGCCGTGCCATTCGAGGCGTTTCAACACCGCGGGAATGACGTCACCGTGGCTGCATGCCACCGTGCCAGCGGCGAGCCCTTCGAGAAAGGCGAGTGCGGTATCGGTGTCGACACCCTCGCGAAGTTCGGCGACTGCCTCGACGGGAAGTTTGACGGCCTCGGCGAGAGGCTCGAGGGTCTGGCAACAACGCACGAACGGACTCGAGACGAGGCGTACCGGGTGCAACGGGGCGAGCCGCGACGCGATGACACGCGCCTGTTCCCAACCGTCGTCGACGAGCGGCCGGGTGCTGTCGTCGTCGGTCCACGCGGCGCGACTACCTGCCTTTGCGTGGCGCACCAGATAGATGGCATCACTCATGTGAGTTGAAGAGTAATCGCATTGGCGAGCAGTCGACCCGAGCGGGTCAGAACCACACGGTCGCCAACAACTTCGACGAGCTCCGCTTCGGCCAATTCCACGATTGCAGCGCGCCGTTCCAGCGGTATGTCGGCAATGAGAGCCCCCTCGCGACGGCGAATGGTCAGCTGCACACGTTCGGCCGCCACCTGTTCCGGGGTCAGAACCTCGAACGACGCCTCGACGCTGTCGCGCCGCGTCACCAGGTCGACGTAACGCTCGGGCGTGCGCACGTTCCACCAACGACGACCCGAGGCATGCGAGTGCGCCGCGCATCCGAACCCGCGGTAGTCGGCCTGCGCCCAGTAGAGCCGATTGTGTCGACTCTCGCGACCCGGCTTCGCCCAGTTCGAGATCTCGTAATTGGCAAGACCGGCATCCTCGAGCATCTCGTCGACGATCGGATACTTGTCCGCCTGATCGTCGTCGTCGGGATGCCGCGGTGCATCGTCGGCGAGTGGTGTGCCCGGTTCGACCGTCAGCGCATAGGCCGACACGTGCGGCGGTTCAAGTGCGAGTGTGGATGCGACCGTCGTGACCCAGTCGTCGATCGACTCGCCATGCGCGCCGTAAATGAGATCGAGATTGAAGTTGTCGATGCCGACCGCGCGGCACGCCTCGACTGCGGATCGCACGTTGTCGGGGTCGTGTTCACGCCCGAGTGCGGCGAGCACGTGCGGCACCATCGACTGCACTCCGAGGCTGATGCGGTTGACCCCGGCGTCCCGGTACGTGCGCAGCAGATCGGTCGTCACGTTGTCGGGGTTGCACTCGACGGTCACTTCGGCTCCCCGCAGCAACGGGACGGCAGCGATCACCGCCGCGAGCGAATCGGCCGGCACCAGCGACGGCGTTCCGCCTCCGACGAAGATCGAAACGGCCGGGGGCAAGCCGGTCTCGACCGCGCGTCGCACCTCGGTCAGCAGCGCATCCATGTACCCGCGAACCAACTCGCGCTTGTCGTCCCAGGTCGCAAAGGCGCAGTAGTCGCAGCGTCGCGAACAAAAGGGAACGTGAACGTACACGCCGAAGTCGGGTGTCGTTGCGTTCATGACACCACGCGAATCATTGCGTCGGTGGCACGAAGATGAGGCCGAGGTCGGCAAGTTTGTCGGCCACCTCGTCGACGGGGACATCGAGCATGACCGCAATCGCGCGCGTGTCATGGGCCCGCACAGTGATGACCTTGCCGTTGAAGTCCTGACGCTGCACCTGGATCATCCGCAGGAATCTCTCGAGCATCCGGAACTTCTCGTCGGGAAATGTCGACAACTTGGCGACGTCGATGCGGATCTTCGTCGGGCCCGACGCGCCGGGTTGCGCCCGTTCGACCGCGAGAGGATCGCGCGGCAGCAGTTGGTCGATCGACACTCCGTAGAACTTCGCCAGACGCTCGAGACGCGGCACGGAGATGGCCCGTTCACCGCGTTCGTAGGCACCCAGCACCGAGGCACGGAACTCCTCGTTCGTGCGCGCCTCGACCTCGTTCAGCGACAGCCGCTTTTGGCGACGGATCGACCGCAGGCGCTCACCCACGAGGATCGAGAAAGGGGATTCGTCGAGGAAATCGTCGTCAGCCATGGAGGATCTCCCCCATTGTCATGCGTGCAGCGCGACCAAACGCGCACCCGCCACGACGGCCGCGGTCTCGGCGCGCAGGATCGACGGCCCGATACGGACGCGCGGCACCGTGACGGGTACCTCGCCATCGTCGAATCCGCCCTCGGGGCCGACGATCAGCACGCGGTGTTCGCGCGACGGTTCGACACCATCGGGGTCGGCGAGAGCGACCCCGCTCCGGGCGCACAGGTCGGCAAGCGACACGCCGAGATGAACCGTGGGAACGAACACCCGACGGCTTTGCATGCACGCCTCGCGCACGATGCGCGCGGCGCGGTCGTTCAGTCGGTCGCGAGAACCGGCAACCGCGCGCCGCGTCGGTGCCAACACAACGATCTCGTCGACGCCGACCTCGACGAGTTGGCGGATGGTGGTCTCGGGCTTCTCCGCCTTCACCGGTACGAATGCGACGCCGATCGGGTTCGTGCGCGCCGATTCCGACGCGATCGCACCGTCGACCACGATCGAATCGCGACCCTCGACGCGACACTGCCGCCAGCTGCCGCGTCCGTCGGTCGCGGTGACGACGACCCCGGGGCGAAGACGAAGGACGCGGAACAGATGGTGGGCGTCGGTCTCGTCGAGCGAGGGTGAGTCGAGGTTGTCGACGACGACGTGTGCCGCAGCAGCACGCAGGACCGGGTTCACGAAAAGGCCGACTTGATGCGCGACTTCAAACCCTTGTCGGGCGACGCGACCGAATCACCGCGCAGTGACGCAAATTCGCGCAACAACTTCGCCTCGTCGTCGGTCAATTTTGCGGGCACGTCGACGCGCACGACGACGCGAAGATCGCCGCGACGTCGTCCACCCGAGTTGAGATGCGGAACTCCGCGGCCTCGAAGCGTGAACTCGCGTCCGTACTGGGTGCCGGCGGGCACAACGAGTTCCTCGTTGCCCTCGAGCGTTTCGATCGACGCGGTCGTGCCCAGTGCGGCTTGCGCAATGCCGATCGTCAGCACGTGCACCAGGTCGAAGTCGTCGCGCTGCAGTGTGGGGTGCGCAGCGACGCGAACGTGCACGTACAGGTCGCCCGATGCACCACCGCGCGGACCGACTGCCCCACGTCCGGTCAGACGCAGCGTGGCACCGGTATCGACACCCGCGGGCACGTCGATCTTGTACGTCGCTTCGTCGATGATGCGACCCTCTCCCCTGCATTTGCCACACGGCGTTGCCACAACCTGGCCGATACCACCGCACCGTTGACAGGGGCTCGCCGTCACCATCTGGCCGAGCAGGCTCTGTCGAACGCGACGAACCTGACCCGTGCCGTCGCAGTCGACGCACTGCACCGGCTTGGTTCCCGCACCAGCGCCCGTGCCGGAGCAGTCGTCGCAGCGCAATGCGGTCTTCACTGTCACGGGCACGGTGCCGCCGAACACGGCGTCCTGGAAGGAAATGTCGGCGATGACCTCGAGATCCTGTCCGCGCGGCGGACCAGCCGGACCCCGTCCGCTGAATCCGCCGCCGAACGGGGAGTTGCCTCCGAAGAATGCATCGAAGATGTCGCCCAATCCGCCGCCGGAGAACGGGTCGCCGCCCGACGCCGCGCCACCGAGACCTGCCTCGCCGAAACGGTCGTAGTTTGCACGCGTTTGCGGATCGGACAGCACTTCGTACGCGCGGCTCAGTTCCTTGAACTTGTCCTCGGCCGACGGGTCGTCGGGGTTCGCGTCGGGATGCAGTTCACGCGCACGCTTTCGGTACGCGCGTTTGATGTCGTCGGCCGACGCACCGCGGTCAACGCCAAGAATGCCGTAGAAATCTGAGGCCACGGCGAGTTACCCCTGCCCGCCCTCGGTGAGACGACGACCGAGTTGCGTGCTCACCGCCTCGACGGTGGCGAGCGCCTGCGGATAGTTCATGCGCGTTGGACCGAGAACACCGACGGTGCCCAGCTTTTCTCCGTCGGCGATAACCGGCGCGACCACGACCGAACACGCGGACAACGGTTCGATGCCGTGTTCGCTTCCGATGGCGACGCTGAGGCCGCGTTCGACGACGTCATTGACCAGCGAGACGACCACGTACTGCTGTTCGAGAGCCTGCAGCACCGACCGCACGACTTCGACCGCGTCGAACGCCTGCGCCATGGCCGCGGCCCCGCCGACGATCACGTTCGCATCGGTCTGATGCGGCTTCAGGGCAGCGAGAGCATCGACACACACCTTGTCGACACCCACGTCACCGGTCGGAGCAAGGTGGACCTGGCTGAATACATGCCCGTAAGCGGCGGCGTTCAGGTGGGCACTCGCAGCGGCGACCTGTGCGTCGGATGCGGATTCCTCGACCTCGACCGATTCGCTTTGCACGACACCGTTCGACAGCACTGCGACCACCGTGGCGTGACGCGGAGAGAGACGCACCACCTGAACACTGCGCACCGTGGCGACGTCGGCACTGGGCCCCATGACAAGTGCGGCGTAATTGGTCATGTCGGTGAGAAGACCCGACGTGCGTTGCAGCAGCTCCTCCATCCGCCCCGTCGCGTGGTTGAAGAACGAGCCCACGCGTTCGGCGGTCACCGTGCTGACAATGCTCGAGCCCGTGTGTCCGGCCGGCGTCAGGGCGTCGACGAAAAAGCGGTACCCCTTGTCGGTGGGGATACGACCGGCCGACGTGTGGGGCTGGACGAGGTAACCCTCTTGTTCGAGGAGCGCCATGTCGTTGCGCACGGTGGCCGGGGACACCTTGACCCCCGCCATGGCGGCAATGTGGGCCGACCCGACGGGCTGGCCCGTGGCGATGTACTCCTGCACGACCGCGCGGAGAATTGCTGTCTTGCGCTCGTCCAACATGCTGCCGACAGGCTACTTCCCGGACACCGCCTTGTAGCGGGCGAGGCTCTCTTCGCGCTCGACGGAGTGATCGACGATCGGCGATGCGTATCCGGCGAAGCCACCTGCTCCGGGCTCGTGGATTTGCTTTGTCGGACACTCTGCAAGCTCGGGCACGAAGCGACGGATGTAGTCGCCATTCGGGTCGAACTTCTCGGACTGACTCTGCGGATTGAAGATGCGGAAGTACGGCGCCGCATCGGTGCCGGTTCCGGCGGTCCACTGCCACCCGTGGTTGTTCGACGCAATGTCACCGTCGACGAGATGACGCATGAAGTGGCGCGCGCCCCACTGCCACGGCAGGTGCAGGTCCTTCACGAGAAAACTTGCGGTGATCATCCGTACTCGGTTGTGCATCCATCCGGTCGCCAGCAGTTCGCGCATGCCTGCATCGACGATTGGATAACCGGTCTGGCCCGCGCACCACTGATCGAACCGCTGTTTCGCGCGTGCGTCGGTGTCGAGACGCATCGCAGCCATCTTCTTCTGGAGGTTCTCCCACGCGGTCTGCGGTTGGTGGAACAACACGTCGGCGTAGAACTCGCGCCAGCAGAGTTCCGAACGGAAGTGTTCGTGACCCTTCGTCGCTTTCGTTCCGTCGATCACAAGATCGGCGATCAGTTGCTTCGGATGCAACAGGCCGAAACGCAGATACGGCGACAACTTCGAACAACCGTCGATGCCCGGCGTGTTGCGATCGTCGTAGTACGCGTCGATCGCGTTCGAAAAGAACCACTCCCAGCGATCGTGGGCTGCCTTCTCCGACGGCTCGGGCAGTGCCGCATCGACACGCGGCCGCGAGGGCAACGGCTCGGACGCAACGGTTCCGGCGGCAAGCAGAAGACTGTGCACCGGATCGCTTTCTTCGAGCGGTGACAGCAACGGCGACCACCTCTTGTAGAACGGCGTGAACACCGCGTACGGGCTGCCGTCGTCCTTGGTCACGCTGCCGGGTTCGACGGCGTACGGGCTGCCGACGCCGCGCAGCCGCGCACCGTTCGCCGCAAGTGCACGTGCGACCTCGACGTCGCGATTGCGGCCGTAAGGACCGAAATCCTTCGACACGAACACCTTGTCCGCGCCAACCTCGCGCGCAACGGCGGGGACGACGTCGACGGGGTTCCCCGTGCGCACGACCAGAGCGCCCCCCAGGGTCTGGTTGAGCGAATCCAGCGCACCGAACAGGAACCACAGGCGCGCATCACCGGCACGCGACAGAAACACCGGATCGAGAACGAAAATCGGCAAACACGGCCCCTCGGCACACGCCGCAGCCAGGGCTTCGTTGTCGTGGCCGCGCAGGTCGCGGCGGAACCACATCAGGCTCGTCATGACGAGAATTGTCGCCGACGTCGCATGACGGTCGCCATCCAAGCCCAACAAACGAGCGAGATGACTCCCCCATATCCGAGCGACCATTCGGGACTGACATGGTCGGCGATCCACCCGGTGACGGGGCCTCCGACTGGCGTCGAACCGAGGAACGCCACCGCACCGAGGGCGAGCATGCGTCCGCGCATGTCGGGCGGCGACATGACCTGCGTGATCGAGTTCACGCTGGCAATGAAGGCTGCGCCGCCGATACCGAGCGGCACCGCAAGCACGAAAGCGGCGGCCAGATTCGGCGCCCACGCGAGCGCGATGTTCGCAACCCCGAGCAGGGCGACGGAACCGTTGAACCACCTCAATGACACGTTCTGCCGGCCCGCCGTGAGAAGGCTTCCGATCAGGCTCCCAACGCTGACCGTTGCAAGCAACCAGCCGAACACGCTGTCGCTTCCCCACCGTGAATCGGCGAGTTTGGGAAGCACAACGCTGTAGTTGAAGGCGAACGTGCTGACGATGGTGAGAACGATGAACAGTGGCTTCAACGCCGCATCGTCACGGATGAAGGTGAGGGCCTCGCGCACCGGCTTGCCACCACGCGCCGCGGGCGGCGCCACACGCAGCAACTTCGTGTCCATCGCCAGAATCCCGAGCAGAATCGCCGCAAACGACATGCCGTTGATGATGAACAACCAACCGGTGCCCAACGGGCCGACGAGCGCTGCCGCAAGCGCGGGACCAAAGATGCGCGAACCCGTCATCACCGCCGTGTTCAGTGACACCGCGTTCGGGATGTCCTCGACGGCCACGAGTTCGGTGACGAGACCTCGTCGTGCGGGATTGTCGAATGCATTCACCACGCCCAGCATCAAACTGAGTGCGTACACCGAGTGGATCGAGATGTGCCCCGACAGGTCGAGAGCGCCCAGCAACAGCGACTGCGCCGCCAAGGCGGATTGCGTCCACAGGGTCATTCTTCGACGGTTGTTGCGGTCGGCGACCGCGCCGGCCCACGCACCGAGCAACAACATCGGCAGGAACTGGAACATCACGTTCAGGCCCAGATCGGTTGCCTTGCCGGTCAGGCGATAGAGAAGGAAGGACGACGCGGTGAACTGCATCCAGGTTCCGACGTTGCTGACGAGAACGCCCGCAAAGAAGTACTTGGCGTTGCGGCTCTTCAGCGATCGGAACGTCGATGCCATGCTGGCGCGGCCGCCGTGACTCAGTCGTCGAGCTTGAGGGCCGAGATGAAGACGTCGCCGGGAACCTCGACGCGCCCGATCGACTTCATCTTCTTCTTGCCCTCTTTCTGCTTTTCCAGCAACTTGCGCTTTCGGGTGATGTCACCGCCGTAGCACTTGGCGAGAACGTCCTTGCGCTTTGCCTTGACGGTTTCGCGCGCCAGCACCTTGCCGCCGATCGCCGCCTGAATGGGGATGTCGAACATTTGGCGCGGAATGAGTTCCTTCAGTTTCTCGCACATCCTGCGCCCGTAGTCGAAAGCCCGGTCGCGATGAACGATGGTGCTGAATGCGTCGGCCGCCTGACCGTTCAGCAACAGGTCGACCCTGACGAGGTTGGACTCGCGGTATCCCTCGAGTTCGTAGTCGAGGCTGGCGTAACCCTGCGAGCGGCTCTTCATCTGATCGAAGAAGTCGACGACGACTTCGGCCAGCGGAATCGAGTAGATCAACTCGACTCGCTCGGGAGACAGGTACTCGATCTTCTGCAATTCGCCGCGACGAGACTGACAGAGCTCCATCAACGTGCCCGTGTAGTCCTTGGGCGTCACGATTCCCACCTTGAAGTACGGCTCTTCGATGAAGTTGATCTGCTGAATCGGCGGAAGGCTCATCGGCGTGTCGACCAACTGGACTTCGCCGTTGGTCTTGTGCACGCGGTACTCGACCGAAGGTGCAGTGGCGATGAGCGCCAGATTGAACTCGCGCTCGAGGCGCTCTTTCACGATCTCCATGTGCAGAAGGCCGAGGAATCCGCAACGGAATCCGAACCCGAGCGCGCCCGAACTTTCCGGCTCGTAGGTGATGGATGCGTCGTTCAACTTCAGCTTCTGCAGACTGTCACGCAGGTTCTCGAAGTCGTCGCCGTCGATCGGATACAAACCGCAGAACACCATCGGCTTCGGGTCGCGGTAGCCGGGCAGCGGGTCCTTGGCGGGTCGATCGAGTTTGGTGACGGTTTCACCGCTGCGCGCCTCGCCCACGTCTTTGATGCCCGCGATCAGGTAACCCACCTCGCCCGGCCCGAGCGAGTCGATCGGGGTGGTCACCGGTCGGCGCACGCCGATCTCGACGGCTTCATGCGTGGCGGCGGCCTGCATGAACAACAACTTGCCCTTGCCGTCGAGAACACCGTTCATCACGCGCACCGAACTGACAACGCCGCGGTACTGGTCGAACTGGCTGTCGAAAATGAGCGCCTGCAGAGGAAGATCGGGGTCGCCCTTCGGCGCAGGAATGCGCTCGACGATTGCGTCGAGCAGTTCGGGAACGCCCTCGCCCGTTTTCGCCGAGATACGGAGAATCTGGTCGGCGGGAATGCCGAGCACGCGTTCGATCTCGTCGGCGTAGTAGTCGGGATTCGCAGCGGGCAGGTCGATCTTGTTCAGCGCTGCGACGATTTCAAGATCGTTCTCCAGCGCGAGGTAGCAGTTGGCCAACGTCTGGGCCTCGATCCCCTGGGCCGCATCGACAACCAGGACGACTCCCTCGCACGCCGCGAGCGAACGGCTGACCTCGTAACCAAAGTCGACGTGGCCGGGCGTGTCGATGAGATGCAGCACCGACCCCTTCCAGTCGACCCGCACGTTCTGGGCCTTGATCGTGATGCCGCGCTCGCGCTCGAGGTCCATCGAGTCGAGGTACTGGGCCCGCATTTCGCGCGCATCGACCGCCTTGGTGAGCTCGAGGATCCGGTCGGACAGGGTCGACTTCCCATGGTCAATATGGGCGATGATCGAGAAGTTCCGAATGCGGGAGAGTTCCATGGGGGCGGCTGAATTCTAGGGCGCGATCGGGGTTGGGGCCGTGAAAACGCGCTGTTAGCCTCGCTCAACGTGGCAAACATCAAGAGCCAAAAGAAGCGCATCCTCACCAACGCAAAGCGCGAGGCCCGCAACAAGTCCGCCAAGAGCGAACTGCGCACCCGCGTGAAGACCGCGACGGCCAGCGTCGGTACCGATGCCAACGCCGAAGATGTTCGCTTGGCAATGAAGCGCCTCGACAAGGCCGCCACCAAGGGAATCATTCATCCCAACGCCGCTGCCCGCCGCAAGTCCCGTCTGATGAAGAAAGTCAACGCCGCCAAGGCGTGACTAAAGACAAAGTCAACGCCGCCAAGGCGTGATTAACGGCGCGAAGTTTTGCGTCGGCCGGAAAGTCGGGCCAAGCGCGCGACAAGCACTTCCATCACAAGTTGGGGTGGCCAATCCCTGCCTCCGCGCAGGTGAACGTCGGCTTCGGCGATGAGTTGAATTGCATCGCGGACACCGTCTGACCCGAGACGGCCGAGTTGTTCGAGGGCCTTTTGCCCCGGGTAGTCGCTCTTCGACTTCAGTCCAAGAAGATCCATCGCCTCGCGTGGACCCGCAACGTCGGCGCCGTCGAGGCGCAACAGGCGTTCGAAGTGGTTGTGGAGCACGCGGAGCACCTGGAGTGCGTGCATCTCGCCCGCGTCGAGCATTCGGTGCAGTATCACGAGAGCGCCGCGCGCGTCGCCCTTGTCGATTTCGTTCGCCAATTCGTAGACGGGAACCATGCCGGCCTGACCGAGGAACGGTGTGACGTCGTCGACCGTGAGTTTGCGCGACGTGCCGTGGGTCGAGACCAGAGTGTCGATGATTCCCGGCAGTCGGCCAACGTCGCCGCCGATACGCGCCACCGCGGCGGCGACGGCAGCCGGGTCGAGGCGTAGACCCGCGGCATCGAGTTGTTCGCGGAACCACAACTCACGTTCCTTTGCCTTGTCGCCGACCGAGGTGGAAACGGTGGTGCCTCCGGCTTTTTTCAGCGCGTCGAGCACCGACTTCGCGACCGCGCCGCTGGCGGAGAGGATGAGGTGAGTCGACTCGACCGGAGCCGCAAGGTACTCGACGAGCGGGGCGAGAAATTCGACCTTGGCCTCGTTGATGTGGCGCAACACGACAACCCTGTGGTCGGAGAACAGCCCGGCGGTTGACGCCGCGTCGACCGCGGACCGGACCGCTGAGGCGGTTTCGTCGTCCGTGGACTGGTCGGCGTCGAAGTCGTCGAGCACAAGCGAACGGTCGGCTCCGCCGACGGCCTCGTGGATACGCGTGGTGAGTTCATCGGCGAGGATCGACTCGTCACCACCGGTGATCAGCAACACGGGCACGCCACAGTGTCGCACAACCCTGCGCGCGAACGGCCCGATGACACGGTTTATCCGGGCAGTCGTGCGACGATCACCGCGACCCACCACACGTAGCGGACCGCGACGCGCAACGGTGACGTCAGCAGACCCGCCACCGGACCGCCGACGAGGCCGGCCGCGACGCACAGCGGCAACCCGCACAACATGACCGCACCCGCAACGGGCACTGCGAGAAGGTTTGCAATCAGGCCGAACGGAGCCACGCGCCCGAAAACCAGGAACGAGATCGGCATCGTTGCCATTTGCGCCGAAAACGACGCTGCGAGCGGCGCCGCAATCATGTTCGGAACGCCCCGCCGACGTAACGCGCGCCCGAGCGGCTCGGCCGCTACAACGATTCCGAACGTCGCGGCAAACGACAACCAGAACCCGACCGACCACGCGAGGAAGGGATCGGCGAGAAGGAGAACGGCCGACGACGCACACAAGGTGAGGGTGGTGCTGACGCGCCGTCCCACGGCGAACACAACCGCGGCAAACGACGCCATCGCTGCAGCGCGCAAAACCGAAGGCTCGGCGCGCGTCATGATGGTGAATGCAGTGACGACGGCGAGCGTCGACGACAAACGCGCCGTGGGGCGCAAACGTGTCAGCAACGGTGCAAAGACCGCGAGGACGAACGCGATGTTCTGGCCCGACACCGCGGTGAGGTGAGACAGGCCGGAGTTACGAAACGCGTCACGCATCGCGCGCGGCTGTGCCCGGTCGTCGCCGATCACCAAGCCGACCAGCAGAGACGATTCGGGCATCGGTACGGTCGACGCACCCCGGGCGATGACACGACGCACGCGGTTGATGGCGCGCGACAACGGCGACCCGAGATTCCAGTCCCCTCCCAGCACCACTCGGTCGAGCCGACCCGCGACGTGTCGCACCAACTTGCGCCGCGAACCGTCCTCCCACCGGCGGCGTTCCGCGCGGACCAGCACCGATTCCCCCTGCATGCGATCACGCACCCTCCCCGCGTCTGCGCCGTAGAAGACCGCCTCGTACCGCCAGCCTTCGACGCGGAACACGGCGGCGACTCCTGCACCGCGCAGTTCGGGGTCGCCCACCAACGTCGCGGCACCTGCGTACGGACCGACGGGAACTTCTTCGATCCGAGTCCACTCGTCGCGTGCCCTCAGCAGGAAAGCGGCGAGAAACCCAAGGAAGACGAGAAAGACGAGGCCGAACGCCTTCTTGCGACCCCTCCGCCGTTGTGCATTCGTGTTGTCGTACGCTCGTTGCATGGCCGATGCAAGCGGAAAAGTCTCCGACGCATCGCGGCCGAACTCAGACGATCGACCGAGGCGCCGGCGCATCGTTCCCGGTGGAATCGTCGACCTGAAGCGTCGCGTCGCTCGCCAGGGTGGCATCGCGGGTGTCGGCGTCGCGATTGCACTCGCCATATTCGGCGGGCTCGTCCTTGCGGTGACCAACGGTGCATTCCTCGGGGCCGTGGGTTACCTGTTCGTTTCGTTCGGAATTCCGCTGCTCGCCCTGGTCGGGGTTCCGGCCGTGTCGGGAGGCGCACGGTGGGGCATCGCAATCATCGGGTCGGCTGGCCTGTGGTGGGCCATCGGGCAATTTGCCGCTGCGCGAATCCGCAGTCGCGTGATCGTCGGATGGCGTGAATGGGCGGCCGAGTTCGCCGTCTACGCCGGCGGCGTCTGGGTCGGCGTCATCCTTGGTCTGGTGTTCGCCGCGCGGTCGCTCGGCGCGATCTGACGCGCCTCTCACGTCGTCACGAACGCCTTCATCGCGCCGAACTTTCCTTCGCCGATTCCCTTCACGTTCATCAGGTCCTCGATCTTCGCGAACGGACCCTTCGTTTGTCGGTGGGCGATGATCGCCTTCGCAGTCGACGGGCCGACACCCGGAAGCTTTTCGAGTTGAGCGGCGTCGGCCGTGTTGATGTCGACAAGACCACCGCCCGTGACCGATCCTCCCGTGAATGACGTCGTCGTGGCGGCGGCGATTGCCTGTGGCACGGTGGGGTGTGTCGGATTGGGGCGGGCATGCAACGTCGACGGCGTCGACCGATGCGGGGTTCCCGAGGCGCGCGGCGCGACGCCCTTCGACGGAATGAACACCTGATCCGCGTCGGCGAGAGGAAGCGCCATGTTCACCGACGGCAGATCGGCACCCGACGTGGCACCACCGGCCGCCTCGACGGCGTCGACGACACGACTACCTGCGACCAACGTGTACACACCGGGTGCAACCACCGCGCCGACGACGTGCACGGTGATGTCACGCGCCGCGGACGACGCGGAGGGCAGCGTAGCGAGTACTGCGTCGGCGGGCAGGAACGACGTCGCGGCTGCGTTGGTACCCGCGAACGGAAGCGAATTTTCCAACGGGGGTGCCGGCGCGCGCAACAACCACCACGCCCCGACACAAACGACCAGGATCGACCCCGCCGTGGCGAACGCGCGGGCGGGGCCGTACCACTCGATCGCCGCCTTGGCGCGGTCGCGAAGATGAGAAAACGAATCCACGCCCCCATGTGTGCGCGACACCGTCGGCGAACGGCAACGACGTCAGGGGCGGGTCAGAAGAGGCGCGCGGTGAGTTGCTTGCGATATTTCGCGGTGCGCGGGTCGTCGGGACCCATCGTTTCGAGAATGTCGAGGAACTTCTGTCGGGCGGCCTCGTCGGCCTTCACCGAATCCAGCAGCGCGGTGAGTTGAGCATCGAAATCGTCGACCGGGTCGGAGGCCAACCGCGCAGCCGCGGCAACGCGACGTACGTCGTCGGTCTCGGGAATCCGGGCGAGTAGCTGCAGTGCCTCGTCGGCACGATCGGTCTTGACCATCAACTGCGCCATGGCAACCACGGCGTCGTGGTTGCCCGGCTCCATCGAAAGAGCGACACGGAGACTTTCCTCGTCGCCTGCCTGAATGAGTCGAAGCACGGTTTGACTGGCCTCGGACGGAACGAGACGCGCCACGAACTCACGCACGACGTGTTCGGACTGGGCTCCGACGAAATGGTCGACGATTTGGCCGTTGGCCAACACGTAGACGGCCGGAATCGACTGAACCCGGAAAGCGGCGGCGATCTGCGGGTTGGCATCGACGTCGACTTTGGCGAGAACAACCTGGCCGTTGGTTTCGGCGATGACCTTGTCGAGAATCGGCCCGAGGGTCTTGCACGGGCCACACCACTCGGCCCAGAGATCGACCACGACGGGTGTCGTCATGGAACGCTCGACGACTTCGGCCTGGAACGTGGCATCGGTGACGTCAATCGCCATGCCCGAGACGCTATCGGGACCCGATCGTGGCTAGTTTCTCTTCCACATGAATGCCGAACTACCGCACGGACTCTCCCCCGCCGTCATCCCCTGGCTCGAGGCGAACGTCGCGGGCGCGCGCGCTCCGTTCACGTTCACGATGATCGCCGGCGGACACTCCAACCTGACGTTCGGCGTCGTCGATGCAAACGGCCGCAAGTACGTGTTGCGGCGACCGCCGCTCGGCCACGTGTTGGCCAGTGCACACGACATGGGACGCGAACACCGGATCATCGCCGCGCTCAGCAAGTCGAACGTGCCCGTCGCCCCGGCGCTCGGGTTTTGCGACGACCTCACCGTCAACGATGCGCCGTTCTACGTCATGTCGTTCGTCGACGGTCACGTCATCCGCGACTCCGAGACCGCCGAGAGACTTCTCGCCGTTCCCGCACGCCGACGCGCCAGCGAATCAATCGTCGACACGATGGCCGCGATTCACGCCGTCGACATTGCCGCGGTCGGCCTCGACACGCTGGGCAAGCACGAGGGCTACATCGCCCGCCAATTGAAGCGCTGGTACGGGCAATGGAACGCGCAGAAGACCCGCGACCTGCCCACCGTCGATCGCGTGCACGACGCGTTGCTGACGAAGATCCCCGAGCAGGGGCCTGCGACGCTCGTGCACGGTGACTACCGCCTCGACAACTGCATGGTCAACGATGCGGGCGATGTCGTCGCTGTACTCGACTGGGAAATCTGCACGCTCGGCGACCCGCTCGCCGACCTCGGCTTGCTGATGGTCTATTGGACCGGACCCGGCGACGAAGAAAGCGCGTGGGCCGGTGCGCAGACCGCGGTAGAGGGCTTCTTCGACCGGCGCGACCTCGCCGAGCGGTACGCCCGCGTGTCGGGACGCGACATTTCGAACATCGACTTCTACGTCGCCTTCGCATTCTGGAAGTTGGCCTGCATTCTCGAGGGCGTCTACGCCCGCTATCTCGGCGGCGCGCTCGGCGAACGCAGCGCCGA
>CAYFNP010000009.1:0-17972 GCA_964344425.1 uncultured Bifidobacterium sp.
AAGTACAGCGACGCGAGGATCGTGATGATGTCGGGCACGTACACGCCCTTCAGCAACCACGGAACGATCGAGATGTTGTTGAAGCTGGCCGAGCGGATCTTCACGCGGAACGGCCCGAGCTCGCCCTTCGACACGACGTAGTAGCCCATCTCACCGAGCGGGTTCTCGGTTGACACCCACGCCTCGCCCTCGGGAACCTTGATGATGCGGGGTACCTTTGCCATGACGGGGCCCGACGGCAACGTGTCGAGCAGGCGCTCGACGATGTAGGTCGACTCGCGGGTTTCCTGCAGACGCACCCAACAACGTGCGTACGAGTCGCCGTCGAGGTGGGTCCACACCTTCCAGTCGACCTTGTCCCACGCCATCGGCAGCTTCTGGTCGCGACGCAGGTCCCAGTCGATGCCACTCGCGCGCAGGTTTGCGCCGGACAGTCCGTACTGCAGTGCGATGTCGCGCGGAATGACGCCGATGCCGCGCGTACGCGACTCGAAGATCTCGTTGCCGAAGAGCAGGTTTTCCAACTCGTCGCAGAACCGGCGCATCTTCTTCATGACCGCACGGGTTTCCTCGATCCAACCCGCGGGCAGGTCGTCCTTCAATCCACCGATGCGGTCGAAGTTCGGATGGAATCGGCCGCCCGTGGCACCTTCGATGAGGTTGAGGACGTATTCGCGATCGCGGAATGCGAAGAACACCGGCGTGATGGCGCCGAGCTGCACGCCGAGATCGCCGAGGAAAAGCGAGACGTTGGCGATGCGCGAAAGTTCGAAGAGGATCGTGCGGATCCACTGGGCGCGCGGCGGTGCTTCGATTTCCATCAGCTGCTCGGCGGCGAGAATGAAGGGAACCTCGTTGGCGAAACTACCCAGCCAGTCGATGCGGTTGATGAGCGCGGTCACCTGCGGGAACGTGCGCACCTCGGTGAGTTTTTCGTAGCCGCGGTGCATGTAACCACAGACCGGGTCGGCCCACAGCACCTGCTCGCCATCGAGACGCGCAACGATGCGCAGCGTGCCGTGAGTTGCGGGGTGTTGCGGTCCGATGTTGAGGGTCATGCCCTCGGTTTCCAACTCGACGTTGACGCGTGCGTCGGCCGCCTGCGAGGCGATGTACGCGAGCTGGTTGCGATCGCCGAGCATCGTCATTCTGCGGCTCCTTCGTCGTCGCCACCGCCGGGCAGTGGTTCCACATCGACGATGCCCGGCCACGGCTTGACGATGCGCGAGAGCAACGGAAAGTCCTTGCGCATCGGGTGACCCTCGAAATCGCCGGGCAGGTAGAGCTTGCGCAGGTCGGGATGGCCGGTGAAACCGATGCCGAACATCTCGTTCGCTTCACGCTCGTGCCAGTTTGCGCCGGCAAAAACGCCGATCCAAGAATCGACGACCGGATTGTCGTCGGGAACGTCGGCCTTCAGGGTGATCCCCTGATGCGTGCGGTGGTTCACGAGACGGGCGAACACCTGCAGACGCGTCGCGCCACCGGCGTAGCCCTGCTTGATCGTCGTGTCGATCGGTTCGCGCTCGGCCGTCGGGTCTTCCTCGCCGCGACCGTAGGGCGACGGCATCCAGTCGATGGCCGAAAGAAAGCAGAAGTAGTCGAAGCCGAGTTTGTCGCGCAACGTGCTCGCGGATTCGCGCCACGCAGACGTCTTCACGCGCACCCACGTGTCGACGTTGCCGTCGGCGCCCCTCTCGTGGGTTTCCTCGACCGCATCACCCAGGGCGGCGGTGATCTCAGCGAGAGACGACAACGGGCTCACCCCTTCGCTCGGCCTCGGCGGCCGCCATCGTGACGGTGCCCTCGCCGCGCCAACGCGCGGCCATGTCCTCGTTCTTGATGCGTTGCTGCAGAAGAACGATCCCCTCGAGCAAAGCCTCGGGCCGTGGTGGGCAACCGGGCACGTACACGTCGACGGGAATGATTTGGTCGACGCCCTTCGTCACCGAGTAGCTGTCCCAGTACGGACCGCCGCAGTTGGCGCAACTGCCCATCGAGATGACGTACTTCGGCTCGGGCATCTGTTCGTAGAGGCGCTTGACGGCCGGCGCCATCTTGTCGGTCACGGTTCCCGAGATGACGACGAGGTCGGCCTGTCGCGGACTTGCGGGCAACGGAATGACGCCGAGGCGCATGACGTCGTAACGGGGTGAACCGAACGCCGCACCCATCTCGATGGCGCAGCAGGCAAGGCCCCATTGGTACACCCACAACGAGTAGGAACGCCCGAGATTGAAGAGCGAGTTCAGCGACTTGGGCAGTCGACCGCGATCTACGAGTCCCATCCTCTTTCCTTACTGCTCCCTGGTTTCCCGAACTTTTTCCGTCCCGCGCGGCCTAGACCCAGCGCAGGACCCCCTTGCGCCATGCATAGACGAGGCCGAGCAGAAGCACGGCGACGAAGACACCCATTTCGATGAGCCCGAAACCGGCGTAGCGCTCGAGTTGCGTGGCCCACGGGAAGAGGAAGACCGCTTCAACGTCGAACACCACGAACAAAAGGGCGAAGACGTAGTAGCGGATCTGACTCTGGGACCACCCCTCGCCGACAGGATCGACGCCGCTCTCGTAGGGAATCCCCTTTTCGACGCTGGGCTTGACCGGTCGCAGCAGCGAGGCGAGCCACAGCAAGAGACCGCCGAGGAGGAAGGCTGCGAGCCCGAACCAGACGACCGTGAGATACGACCTGAGAAAGGGGGACATCGGCTCCGAAACTACTACCCGACCCCCATCGACAGAGAAATAGGCACGGGATTGATGGACACGGGATTGATGGGCTGTCGTCAGGAGTTCACGACGTGCGCGACGAACCAATCCACCAGTGCCCGGCCCGCCTCGCGCGAGCGTGACGCTCGTGCGGTTGTGTCGGCAAGCAACGCGGCGCGGTCGAGCCCCACTCGTTCGAGTTCGTCTGCACCGGGCCCCGACGACCAACGTTCGACGATCGCAGGGGTGACCTCGGGGTGGAACTGCAGCCCGACCAGCCGACCCAAACGAAACGCCTGCGGACCCTGCGCCCCGACCGCGAGTTCTTCAGCCCCGGAGGGCACGGTGAAGCGGTCGTAATGCCACTGGAACCACGATAAATCGCCAAATTCGGCCATTTCCGGCCCGAAATCGACCGAAAACCAGCCGATTTCAGGCTCGGCGGCCCGCTCGACCCGCCCGCCAAGGGCGTGGGACAGCACCTGGCCCCCAAAACAAATGCCAAGGACGGGGACATCGGCGCGCCGGGCCACCCCGAGCAGGGCCGCCTCGGCAGCGACCGATGGGGCGACGTCTTCCCAGTACACCGACCAGTCCGACCCGAGGCTGACAACCAGGCCGACATCGGCCGGCAATGCGGGCCATGCCGGGGCGTCCTCGCGGGCCCACGCTTCGAACGACCAGCCCAGTTCGCTGAAGCGTTCGACGACAACTCCCCCGTCGGCGTCGTTCCCATTGGCGATCAGCACCGCGCGCACACGGGTACGGTAATTCGCGATGGGGGCATCACCAATCTCGCGCGATGACATCGTTGCCGCCCGTGCGGCGGGTGCCGCGTACGTGAAGCACACTCCCGTCACCGAATCGGCCGCGCTCACCATGATGTGCGGCGGCAACGTGGTGCTGAAGGCCGAGAACCTGCAACGGACCGGTTCGTTCAAGATCCGCGGTGCGATGAACAAGGTGGCCTCGCTCGGTGCCGCGGCGAAGTCGGGGGTGGTCGCAGGAAGCGCGGGCAACCACGCCCAGGCAATCGCCTTCGCGGCGCAGGTGAACGGCATCGCCTGCGAGATCTTCGTTCCCGCAGGGGCTTCGTTGTCGAAGATCGCGGCGTGCCGTGGCTATGGCGCGACGATTTCAGAGGGTGGCGATTCGCTCGACAACGCCGTTGCCCTCGCCAAGGAACGAGCGGCTGCGACCGGAATGAACTTCTGCCATCCCTACGACGACCCCGCCGTCGTCGCCGGCCAGGCAACGCTCGGACTCGAATTGATCGAAGACATCGCCGACCTGCGCACGGTCGTCATCCCGCTCGGTGGCGGTGGCCTGACCGGCGGCACGGCGATCGCACTCAAACAACACGACCCGCGCATCAGGGTGATCGGCGTGCAGGTCAGTGCGTGCGCGCCGTACGCCAACATTCCCGCACCCGACGGACCCGTCGTCACTCTCGCCGATGGCATCGCGGTGAAACGCCCCGGTGTCGTGACGCGACCCATCATCGAGGAATTCGTCGACGACATCGTCGTCATCGACGAGGATGACGTCGCCGATGCGATGGTGTTGATGATGGAACGCGCAAAGCTCTTCGTCGAAGGTGCCGGTGCAGTTGGCGCATCGGCGCTCATGCGCGGTCTCGTCAAGCCTGCCTCCGATGGCGTCACGTGCGTCGTTCTCTCGGGAGGAAACGTCGACCTCGGGTTGGTACCGGGTCTTGTACGACGTCACGAAACGCAGGCGGGTCGACGACTGTTGTTGTTCGCGCGCATCCCCGATCGACCCGGTGGTCTCGCGCAGTTGTTGACCCTGCTCGCCGCGGCCGGAGCCAACCTCATCGAGGTGGAACACGTGCGGGAAGGCGTCGACCTTCACGTGCGCGAAACCGGCGTGCAGATCGTCCTGGAGACACGTGGCGCCGACCACGCCGACGCGGTGTTGTCGGCCGCCCGCGACGCGGGTTACGAAATCGAAGAACTCGAGCGCTGACGCGTCACTTGCCCGCGAGGGCAACCACCTGGCGCGTCGCGTCGAGCAACCAACCCGGCACGATGCCGACAAGCAACGTGAATGCGGCCGCGGCGGCAACCACGAGACCCGAGAGGAACGGAATGTGCGGAGCGGCACCTTCGCCCTCGGCGTCTTCCATCCATGCGCTGACCATGATGCGCAGGTACAGGTAGGCACCGATCACCGACGCGAGCATCGCGATGATTGCGATGGCGTAGCTGTGATTTGCGACCGCCGCTTGGATGACACCGAACTTGGCAACAAAGCCCGAGGTCAGAGGCATGCCGGCCTGCGCGAGAAGGAAGATGGTCAGTGCGAGAGCAAGAGCGGGACGGCGACGGCCGAGTCCGCGGAAGTCGGAGAGCTCGTTCGCGGAGTCGCCACGACCCGACACCAGGCCAACGACGGTGAAAGTTCCGATGACCAGTACGGAATAGAGCAGCAAGTACGTCATCGACGACGAGATGCCGTCTGCGGCGTCGGTGGACGAGGTGTGCGAAGCGGCCTCGACTCCGAGAAGGATGAATCCCGCGTGGCTGATCGACGAGTACGCGAGCATGCGCTTGACGTTCGTCTGTGTCACTGCGAGCACCGATCCGACGACAAGGCTGAGCACCGCGAGCACCCACACCACGGGCCGCCAGTCGTCGACGCGGCTCTGGATTGCCGTCACGGAAATCCGCAACAACGCCGCGAAGGCAGCGGTCTTGCCGACCGAGGCCATGAATGACGTGACCGGTGTCGGCGCACCCTGGTACACGTCGGGCGTCCACACCTGGAACGGAACCGCCGCAACCTTGAATGCAAGGCCGACGAGCAGTAGTCCTATTCCGACGAGCAGAAGAACGTCGTTGCGTGGGAACACCTGCGACTGCGAGAGCGTCTCCATGATGCGACCGAGATTCGTGTTCTTCGTGGCCCCGTAGATCAGCGCGATGCCGTAGAGGAAGAATGCCGACGAGAAACCACCGAGGATGAAGTACTTGAGACCCGCTTCCTGGCTTTCGGCTCGACGGCGGTTGCTTGCGGCCAACACGTACAACGCGAGGCTCAGCGTTTCGAGTCCGAGGAAGAGAACGATGAGGTCCTGCGCCGCGACCATCACGATTCCACCGATCGCGGCGGCGAGGTACAGCACGTAGATTTCCGGTCCGTCTTCTTGCTCGCGCACGAGGTGGTCGCTGGTGGTCAAACTGACGAGCAGAACCGCGATGCAGATGACGAGCGTGCCGAACACCGCGAAGTGGTCGAAAGCGAGTGCATCGGAGACGATCGTGCGGGGCTTGCCGTCGGACAGATCGTCCCAGAGGAAGAAACAGAAAGCTGCGGCGGTTGCCGCGGTGAGCGCGCTGACGATGCCGTACAAGCCGCGCGGCCACTGTGGCAGCAACGATCCCCCGAGCATGAGGACGCAGGCTCCGGCCAGCAGCGCAATCAACGGGCTGAGCGTGAACCACGGAATCGAGGGACCGGAGAGGGTTTCAGCGAGCATCATCAGCCTTCGTGTCCTTCGGACTTCGAGGACTCACCGGAGTGATCGACCTTCGGGGCCTCCTTCTCGGAGTACTCGAGCTCGCGTCCCGTACGTTCCTCGACATGGGCAACCAGCGCCTTCACGCTGGGCTCGATGCGGTCGAGCATCGGCTTCGGGTAGATGCCGGTGAATGCGATCGCTGCGATGAAGGCGAGGAGAAGCAACCCTTCCTTCGCGCGAAGTTCGGGGAAATTCGCATTCTCCTCGTCGGGTTCGCCATGGAAGACGCGCTGGTAGGCCCAGAGCAGATAGAGCGCAGCGAGGATGACACCGGTTGCGCCGATGACGACCCACCAACGGGCGTTTCCGAACGACCCGATGAGGATGAGGAACTCGCCGACGAACCCGTTGAGACCCGGTACACCGATCGAGGACAGCATGACGACCATGAACGCCGCCGCGAAGATCGGCGCAACCGATTGGAGACCCTTGAGTTCCGAAATCTGTCGGGTGTGTCGGCGCTCGTAGATCATTCCGACGAGCAGGAACAGCGCGCCGGTCGACACACCGTGATTGACCATCTGCAGCACACCACCGCTGACTGCCTGTGACGTGAATGCGAATGTGCCGAGGACGATGAACCCGAGGTGTGCAACCGACGAATAAGCGACGAGGCGCTTCAAGTCGGCTTGCATCGTGGCGGCGATGGCGCCCCACAAGATGCCGACAACGGCGAGGGTGAGAAACAGTGGGCGTGCCCACACCGCCGCCTCGGGGAAGAGGTAGAGGCCGAAACGCAGGAAACCGTAGGTGCCGAGTTTCAGGAGCACGCCGGCGAGGATGACAGAACCGCCCGTCGGGGCCTGGGTGTGCGCATCGGGCAACCACGTGTGCAACGGGAAGAGCGGCACCTTCACCGCGAACGCGATGGCAAAGGCGAAGAACAACCAGCGACCCGTATTCGTTGCGAAGTCGGCGCCTTCGGCGAGTTTGACCAGATCGAACGTGACGTAACCGAGACTGTTCTTTGCGAGCAACGCCGTCGTCACGATGCCGACGAGCATGAACGCCGATCCGAACATCGTGTAGATGAAGAACTTCGTGGCCGCGTAGATGCGCTGGTCGTAGCCCCATCCGCCGATGAGGAAGTACATCGGTACGAGAACGATCTCGAAGAAGAGGAAGAAGAGGAACAAGTCGAGGCTGACGAAACTGCCCATGACACCCGCCTCGAGGATCAACATCCAGCCGAGGTAGCGCTTGTGGTCGTGGTGCGGGTCGACGCCGGCGATGACGAGCGGGAAGAGAAGACCGGTGAGCACGACGAGGAACAGCGAAATGCCGTCGACGCCGACGTGCCAACCGATGCCCCAGTCACGTACCCAGGGATGTTGCGACACGAACTGGAAACCCGACTCGGCGGTTTCGAACGAGGCGAGCATCCAGATGCTGAGGCCCGCGGTGACCGCGCTTGCGACGAGGGCGACGAACTTCGTCGACTCGGGACGGCGGTTGCTGGTGAGAACAGTGAGGATGCCCCCGATGGCGGGAACGAGGATGAGCGCGGTGAGGATCGGGAAGCCGATCGTTGCGCCGTGTGCTTCGGCTGCGAACATCAGGCGATCCCCCTGTAGACGAACCACGCGAGCATGACGATGACCGCGATCGCGATGATTGCGGCATACGCGCGGACGAACCCGCTTTGCGCGCGACGAACCACACCGCTCGTCGAGCGAACGGTGGTCGCCGTGCCGCGTACCGCACCGTCGATGACATTGGCATCGGCCCACGCGACTGCATCGAATGCGCGCCGCCCGGGGCCACCCATGAAGTTCGAAACGAGGCGGTCGTAGAACCAGCCGTTCGCGAGGATCTCGGGCTCGACAGCCTTCACCTTCTTCTTCGCATACACGGTGACCGCGCCAGCGATACCGGCAAGGCCGACCACGATGGCGACCGCCATCAGCAGGTACTTGTTGTCGTATGCCCACGAGCCGGTGATGTGCGCCTCGCCGTGCTCGACCACCGGCTCGAGCCACTTCTCGAGGAAGTGCAGGTTTTTGGTGAACGGCAGCTGCAGCGCACCACCGACGATCGACAGACCGGCAAGGACGACGAGCGGAAGCAGCATGATGCGCGGGCTCTCGTGCGGCTTGAAGTCGCCGTGTGCGCCGTGATCTTCACTGTGGTCGTTCCAACGGGCCTCGCCGAAGAAGACCATGATGACCTGGCGCGTCATGTAGTACGCGGTGAGCAACGCAGTGACCAAACCGACGACGTACAGACCGCGGTTGTTCGCATAGACGTACAGCAGGATTTCATCCTTCGACCAGAAACCCGCGAACGGCGGTACACCGGCAATGGCGAGCCAGCCGATGATGAAAGTGATCGCGGTGACGGGCATGAGCTTGCGCAGCGCACCCATGCGGCGCATGTCCTGCTCGTGATGCATTCCGTGGATGACGGAGCCGGAACCGAGGAAGAGAAGCGCCTTGAAGAAAGCGTGGGTGACCATGTGGAAGATGGCCGCGATGTAGGCGCCGGAACCGACGGCGAGAAACATGTACCCGAGCTGCGACACGGTGGAATAGGCGAGCACTTTCTTGATGTCGTTCTGCGCCACCGCGATCGTCGCCGCGAAGAGTGCCGTTGCCGCACCGACCACTGCGATGATCGTCGGTGCCCAGGCGTAGGCCTCGTGGATGACGGGGTTCATGCGCGTCATCAGGAACACGCCCGCCGTCACCATGGTCGCTGCGTGAATCAGCGCCGACACGGGTGTCGGGCCCTCCATCGCATCGGGCAGCCACAAGTACAGGGGCAACTGCGCGCTCTTGCCGCACGCTCCGACGAACAACATCAGCGCGATCGCCGTCGCGGTGACGTGGCTGAGGGTGCCGCCGATTGCCGCATCGTTGATGCCCTTGTAGGACAGAGTTCCCACGGACGCGAACGCAAGGAACATCGCGGTCATGACGCCCCAGTCACCGACGCGGTTGGTGACGAACGCCTTTTTGCCGGCCGTCGCGGCACTGTCGCGCGTGTGCCAGAACGAGATCAGGAAGTACGAACACGTACCCACGCCTTCCCACCCGAGGAAGGTGACGAGCAGATTCTCACCGAGCACGAGCATCAGCATCGAGAAGGCGAAGAGATTGAGGTAGATGAAGAACTTCGAGAACTTCGGATCGCCGTGCATGTAGCCGACGGCGTACAGGTGAATCAGCGTGCCGATTCCCGTGACGAACAACGCCATCGTGATCGACAGCGGATCGGCAAGGAATGCCATCTTGACTTCGAGCGACCCGACGGGCAGCCACGAGAAAAGGTCGACGACGTGCGAACGCTCTTCGGCCGACTTCGACAGCATGTCGAAGAAGGTGAGCGCCGTGACGACGAATGCCCCACCGCACATTGCGGCGGCGAGGTAGCCCGCACGGGGCTCGCCCAGGCGACGGCCGAACAGAACGAGCAGAAGGAACCCGGCAAGCGGCAGTGCGGGAATCAACCAGACGACATCGAGCATGCGACTAACCCTTCAACGCCGAGAGATCGTCGGCCGTCGCCTGCTGGCGTCGACGCATGATGGCCACGATGATGCCGAGACCGACGACCACTTCAGCGGCGGCGACGACGAGAACGAAGAACACCGCCGTTTGACCGTTGATGTCGGACATCTCGGTCGCCAGCGCGACGAAAGTGAGGTTGACGGCGTTCAGCATCAGTTCGATGCACATGAACATGATGAGCGGGTTCCGACGCACAAGCACGCCGACCATGCCGATGGCGAACAGTCCGGCGGCAAGGAGGAGATACCACGTGGTGGTCGGTGTCACGGCCGTCAGAATCATGCGGCCACCTTGTCGGACTTGCGCTTTCGCGCCAGTACAACCGTGCCGACGACGGCAACGATCAGCAGGACCGACGTGAGTTCGAAGGCAACGACGTGGTCACCGAAGATCGAGCGCGCGATTTGGGTGATGTTCGCGTCGGGTTGATCGACGGTGGCTTCGTTCAGTCCGTCACCGCTGAAGCGCAGCGATTCGCGGGCGCGAATGATCGCGGTTGCGAGCACCGCCAGGACTCCGGCTCCGAGCACCAACGCGAGGGGACGTTGCACCTTGCCCAGCGGTTCGGTGCGCAGGTCTTCGGCGCGGTCGACACCGAGCAGCATGATGACGAAGAGGAAGAGAACGACGATCGCGCCCGCGTAGACGATGACCTGGACGGCCGCGAGGAACGTGGCGTTGCGCGCAACGAACAGTACGGCCACGCCGAACAGCGTGAGGATCATGCTGAGTGCGGCGTGCACCGGATTCGAACGCAGTACGACACCGAGTGCACCAACGAGCACCATCAGCGCGGCACAGGCGAAAACGAAGAGTTCCATTTACCGGCCGTCGCTCTCGGCCTGGTCGGGCTCGGCCGCGCGAACGCCGTATCCGAGCTCACCGCTCCACGCGACGATGCCTTCGAAGTCGGCGTCCCCTCCCGGCGAGGTCGCGCGCATCCATCCCGAGGTGTGTGCGTCTTCGCCGGGGCGCCAGTCCTCCCACGGCAGGTGCTTGGGCTTGCCGTCGTCGCCAACCAGCAGTTCGGCCTTGGTGTAAATGGCATCGCGGCGGTTGGTGAAAGAGAACTCGAACAACTTCGACTCGGTGATTGCCTCGGTGGGGCACGCCTCGACGCACATGTCACAGTGGATGCAGCGCAGATAGTTGATCTCGTAGACGAAACCGAAGCGCTCGCCCGGGGAAGTGGGGTTGGTGGGGTCGTTGTCCTTGCCACGAACGTAGATGCACTTCGCGGGACACACGCCCGCGCACAGCTCGCACCCGATGCACTTCTCCATGCCGTCCTCGTACCTGTTCAGCACGTGGCGACCGTGGAGACGTTCGGGCTTTTCGATCTTTTCGTCACGCTTTTCCGACTTGCCCCTGCGGAACATGCGACCGCCCGAGTATTCGGTGGTCACACGGTTGCGCTTTCCGTGCTGACGCACGGTGACGAGGAATCCTCCGAGATAACCCATCTAGAACTGCACCCCCTCGGCCTCGCGGTTGCGATCACTCGCGCGGAAGGCGAGTTGCATCATGACGAAGGCGACGATGATCACCATCAACGAAACGGGTACGACGATCCACTGGTCCCATCCCCTGTCGTCGGCGAGCCGCTGTGCAGCGAGCAACATGAACCAACCGAGCGACGCCGGAATAAGGAACTTCCAACCGAGGTCCATCAACTGGTCGTAGCGGAATCGGGGAAGCGTTCCGCGGAACCAGATGTAGATGTACAGGAAGACGAGGACCTTCAGGATCAACCACACCGTGCCCTCGAGGCCGTTCGGGATGAGAGGAATGTCGAGCGTCGTGTTGCCGATGGTGACCGGCTGCGGGCCGCCGAAGAACAGCGTGACGATGAAGGCCGACATCGTGATCGTGTTCATGAACTCGGCGAGGAAGAACAATGCGAAACGAATCGAGGAATACTCGGTGTTGAACCCCCCGACGAGTTCCTGTTCGGCCTCGACGAGGTCGAACGGCGGCCTGTTCAGTTCGGCAGTTGCCGAGACCAGGAAGATGAGGAACGGCACCACACCGGTTGCGACGACGTTCCACGAGCCAAGCGAGCCCTGCATGTCGACGATGCCACTGGTTGACAGAGTGCCGCAGACCAGGATCACCGCCGCGAGCGAGAGTCCAAGCGATGCCTCGTAGCTGACCATCTGTGCCGACGCGCGGACCGATCCGAGCAGCGGGTACTTCGAACCACTGGACCATCCGGCGAGCATGATGCCGTAGACCGCAATCGACGAGATCGCGAGTGCGAAGAGGACACCGACCGGCGGATCGGCCAATTGCACGCGCGTTGTGTGACCGAACCAGGTGACGAATCCACCCTTGCCGTCGCGGTAGTCGCCACCCAACGGAATGATCGCAAATGCGAGGAACGCCGGGACGAACGAAAGATAAGGGGCCAAACGGAAGACGAACTTGTCGGCCTTTTCGGGAAGAAGATCTTCCTTGAAGAACAACTTCGTTCCGTCGGCAAGTGTCTGCAGCAAGCCCCACGGGCCGGCCTTGTTCGGGCCGATGCGGTTCTGCATGCCGGCGATCGCCTTGCGCTCGAACCACACCATCAACATGGTCGCGACGAGGCCGACGACGAAGACGACGAGAACCTTGACGAGAACGATGAGCAACGGCGTCCACAGCAGGTCTCCGTCGAGCAGCGGATCGATGGCGAGGAAAGAAAGGACGCTCATGACAGGTTCTCCACCCGCACGTCGGTCACGGGCTGGTCGGCGCTGAGAAGCGCGCGCACGTCGGTACCGGTCTGGTTGAACGGAACCCACGCGGTTCCCTTCTGCACTCCCGCATCTGCTCGGACCGGAAGAACGATCGACGTCCGTGACGTCGAAACACGCACGTCCCGGCCGACCGCGGTGCCGATGGCTTCGATGTCGCGCGGGTTGAGGTGGATCGCCGCGCCCGATGCGAGCGACGAGATCGAACGACTGGTGACCGTTCCGACTGCGCGGTCGTACATCCGTCGCGACACAACGAGACGCAGGTCGTAAGAATTACGGTCGGGCGCAACCACGCCGGCCGTGTCGAGGGTCGTGCGACCCGACGGCTGGCGGTACTGGGCAGCGAGATCGGTGAGCGACGACACCCCGAGGTCGTGGCCGAGACGCTCGGCGAGTTCGACCGCGACCATCCAGTCGGGACGGCTGGTGCCGCGCGCGGTGACCCGTTGCGAGAGACAACTGATGGTGTCGTCGATGCTGGTGACGCTGCCGGTGCGCTCGGCGTACCCGGCCACCGGCAACAGGACGTCGGCAAGAACCGATGACGCATTCGGGAAGGTGTCGAGCGCGATGATGTTGCGAACCGTCGCGAGCGCGCGGCGCGCGAGATCGCTGTCGGGCACGTCGCTGATCGGGTCGGCGCCGAGCAGAATCAGACACTCGATGCGTCCGTCGGCGGCAGCACGCAGGATCGAGCGGGTGTCACCCGCGCCGGTCGGCGCAAGTCCCTGCTGAAGCGCGCCGCGAACGTTGCCGCGACGCAACACGGGAAGCGTGCGCAGGCCCGGGACCGACTCGGCGAGCGCATTGTGTGCCTGCAGGGTGAAATCCGCATCCTCGGCGAGATTTGCGCGGCCGAGCACGACCACGACGTTCCCCTTCGCGAGCTGTGCCGACACTTCGGCATCGGCAAGCGCGGAGCGCACCGCGGCAACCTGCTTGCCGGGCTCGAAGAAAACCGATTTCCACGCGTGGCGCGTGAGACCCGACTCTTTCGCCGCGAATTCGAGAATGCGAACGCCTCGCTTCGTTGCCGCGTCACGCAGGCGCAGGTGAAGTACGGGGAGTTCTTCCTTCAGGTCGGGGCCGAGCAGCACGAGCGTCGTCGCCGACGCTGCGTCCTCGACCGACGCCTGCGGAAGATCGAAGATCGATGCCGGAAGCCCGTCGTCGAGTTGCGGATCGCGCAGCGAAATTCCCGTCGCGTCGGCGAGACGCGACCATGCGCTGACGTCCTCGTTGGCGAGACGCGAGCCACCGATGATGGCGACAGCGTCGGCCCCGCGCGACGAAATTGCGAGCCTGATCGTGCGCGCAGCTGTCTCGAGGGCGTTCGCCCACGACGTCGGCGCGAGACCCTTGTCGCCCTTCAACATGGGAGCCGTCAGACGTTCGTCGCTCGAGATGGACTCGAAGTTGAAGCGTCCGCGGTCGCAGAGCCATCCCCAGTTGACCGGCGAGTTGTCGGGGTCGTCGATGCCCTGCAGACGAACGACGGCGTCGCGACTCGATTGCACCGACACTCGGCAACCGACGGCACACGTCGTGCAGGTGCTTTCGGTTTCTTCAAGGTCCCACGGGCGCGCCTTGAAGCGGTACGGCTTCGCCGTCAGGGCGCCAACCGGACAGATCTGCACCGTGTTGCCCGAGAAATACGACGCGAAGGGCTCATCGGGAAACGTCAGCACCTGGGTGTTGTTGCCGCGGTGCGTGAAATGGATGAGCGGATCACCGGCGACGTCACTGGCGAACCTGGTGCAACGGTCACAGAGGATGCAACGCTCGCGGTCGAGATACACGAGATCGCTGATTGCGATCGGCTTTTCGTAGTGACGCTTTTCCTCGACGTACCGGCTTTCACCGGGACCGTGGGAGAAAGCCTGATCCTGCAACGGGCATTCGCCGCCCTTGTCGCAGACCGGGCAGTCGAGCGGATGGTTGGCGAGCAAAAGTTCGAGCACGCCTTCTTGTGCGCGCTTGACCTGGTCGGTTTCGGTGCGCACAACCTGGCCGTCGGCGACGGGGGTCATGCACGACACGACCATCATCGGACCGCGCGGGCCCTCGACTTCGACCAAGCATTGACGGCACATGCCAACGGCCTTCATGCGTGGGTGGTAGCAGAAGCGCGGAATGAAGTCACCGGCACGGTCTGCCGCAGCGATGATGAGCTCACCCTTGCGCGCCGCAACATCGCGACCGTTGAGATTGATGGTGACCGCGTTCGGGTCGACGACGACCTCGGTTGCGTCGCTGTTTGCGGTGTCGTTCGATTCCGTGGTGCTCATCACTCACCCCCGACTGCGGTGACGGGGATGCGGTTGCGCTTCGTGACGCGCGCCGCGAATTCCTCGGGGAACAAGGTCAGTGCCGAGTTGACAGGTGCGTACGCCGAAGGTCCGACGAAACAGATGGTCGTCATCTTGTAGGGAAACGGCACGGCCGACAGGCCGAGCCGCTCGCTTGATGCGTGCGGGAAGTCGCCGGGACAGATCGACGTGCCGACCTCGACCAACTGCTCGAGGTCGGCATCGGTGCCGTTGCCCTCGACGATGCGCGTCAGGATGCGCTCGAGCCACGTGCCGCCCTCGCGACACGGCGTGCACTTGCCGCACGACTCGTGCGCGTAGAAGCGGGTGAGCGTGAGCGCCGCGTGCGGAATGTCGGTGGTTTCGTCCATCACCATGATGGCGCCGGAGCCGAGCATCGATCCGGCGGGACCAACCTGGCTTGCTTCGAACGGAAGGTCGAGTTGATCGGGAAGGAACCACGGCGCCGAGCCGCCACCGGGAACGAATGCCTTCAACTTGTTGCCGTTGCGGATACCGCGACAGAAGTCGTCGCCGTAGAAGAGGTCGCGGAACGTCGTCGTTCCGTTGATGATTTCGTAGACGCCGGGACGATTGACGTGTCCCGACACCGCGACCATGCGCGTGCCGGGGGAGGTCTTCGTACCGATCGCCGTGTACGCCTCGGCACCGTTGCGCGCAAGCCACGGCAGGTTGGCGAGCGTCTCGACGTTGTTCACGATGGTTGGCTGGCCGTAGAGGCCGATCGCCGCCGGGAAGTACGGGGGCTTCAGGCGCGGCATGCCGCGGTTGCCCTCGAGGCTCTCGATGAGTGCGGTCTCCTCGCCAACGACGTACGCACCGGCACCCCAGTGCAAAACGATGTCGACCGAGAAGTTCGAACCAAGGATGTTGCGGCCGACGTAGCCCGCGGCGTACGCCTCGTTCAGTGCGGTTGCGACTCGCTCTTGGGCGAGCGCCATCTCACCGCGAATGTAGAGGAAGCAACGTGTCAACCCGGCGGCGTAGCACGCGATGAGGCAACCCTCGATCAATTGATGCGGATCGCGCTCCATGAGCAGCCGGTCCTTGTACGTCCCCGGTTCGCTTTCGTCACCGTTGACGACGAGGTAGCGCGGGAAGTTGCCCTGCGGCATCAGACCCCACTTGGTTCCGGCGGGAAACCCGGCGCCGCCACGACCGAGAACGGTTGCGTTCTTGACTTCTTCGTGCACATCGGCGGCGGGCCGGCCGAGCGCGGCGCGGAGACCCTTGTAACCGTCGGTGGCGAGATACCGATCGATCGTGTACGAGTCGGCGTACTCGAAACGGGACGTCACGATCCTCGGACGTTCGCCGGCGATGAATCCGGCCGCGTGTGCGTAGGTGCCGCTCACAACGCCGCCTTTCCGTTCATCCACACGGGTTCTTGGTTCGGTGCCTCGGGCGGCAACGCGCCGACGGCCTTGTCGGCGGGAATGTGCTGGCGCACTCGCGCAAGCGTTCCGTGTGCCGGAATCTCGTCGCTCAATTTTCCCGCAGCGAGGTCGTCGATCAACGTGTCGAGCTGCGCCGGGGTCATGCGGAACCGGTAGCGGTAGTTCACCTGAAGACACGGCGCCTCGGTGCAGGCGGCCTGACACTCGGCGTGCTCGATGGTGAACATGCCATCGGGTGTCGTGCCACCGGCCTTGATTCCCAACTTGTGCTCGGCGTGGTGCAACAACTCGTCGGATCCCATGAGCGCGCACGACATGGTTCCGCAGATGTTGATGACGTACTTGCCCACCGGCTCGAACTTGAACATCTCGTAGAACGACGCCGTTCCGAGAACTTCGGCGGGTGTCACACCGACGAGTTCGGCGATGTGCTTCATCGCCGGCTCGGTGACGTAGCCGTTCTGCTCCTGCGACAGGTGCAGAAGCGGAATGAGAGCCGACTTCGGACGCGGATAGCGCGCGATGATCTCGTGCGCTATCGCGACGTTCGCATCGGTGAGGCGGCTCATCGGTCGACTTCCCCCAGCACCGGGTCGACCGAGGAAATGACGGCGACGGCATCGGCCACGAGTCCGTCGCGCATCATGTGCGGCAGACACTGAATGTTGACGAAGGACGGCGCACGCATGTGCATGCGGTACGGCTTGGACGACCCGTCGCTGACGATGTAGCAGCCGATCTCGCCGCGTGGACTTTCGATGCCGACGTACACCTCGCCCTCGGGAACCTTGAATCCCTCGGTGAAAATCTTGAAGTGGTGGATGAGCGCTTCCATCGATTCGTCGATGCGCGCACGCGGCGGCGGCGTGACCTTCTTGTCCTGGATTCGGTAGTCGCCCGCCGGCATGCGATCAAGAATCTGACGGACGATTTTCATCGACTCGCGAATCTCGTTCAGGCGGATGGCGTAGCGGTCGAAGGCGTCGCCGTAGGAACCGACGATGACGTCGAATTCGACCTCGCCGTAACGCAGGTACGGCATGTCGCGCCGCAGGTCCCACGCGACTCCGGTTGACCGCAGGATCGGGCCAGTGGCACCGAGCGCCACGGCCTCTTGTGCGGTGATGACACCGACGCCCTGCAGGCGCTCACGCCAGATCGGTTGCTCGGTCATGAGGATGTCGTACTCGTGCAGGCGGTCGGGCAGTCGGTCGAGGATGTCGAGGACATCGTCGCGCCAGCCGGCCGGCAGATCGGCTGCGAGACCGCCCGGTCGGATGAAGTTGTGGTTCATGCGCAAGCCGGTGACCTTCTGGAAGAAGCGAAGAACCTCTTCGCGCTCGCGCCAGCCGTAGATCATCATCGACACCGCGCCAATGTCCATGCCGTTGGTGGCGAGGAACAGCAGGTGGCTGCTCATGCGGTTGAGTTCCGAAAGCAGCATGCGCATCCAGACCGCGCGCTCGGGAATGTCACCGTCGATTCCGAGCAACTTCTCGACGGCCATCGAGAAGACCAGTTCGTTGTTCAGCGGCGAGAGGTAGTCCATGCGCGTGACGTTGGTGCCGCCCTGCATGAACGTGAGGTCCTCGGCGGTCTTCTCCATGCCCGTGTGCAGATAACCGATGATCGGCTTGCAGCGCAGCACGCGCTCACCTTGCAGCTCGAGCATGAGACGCAACACACCGTGGGTGCTCGGGTGTTGTGGACCCATGTTGATGATCATCGACTGGTCCTCGGCCACG
>CAYFNP010000010.1:0-12065 GCA_964344425.1 uncultured Bifidobacterium sp.
CGTTTCGTTCGGCGCGCCACGTGTTGGTGTCGGCGATGGTCTCGGCTTCGACTGCGGGGTTGACCTTGAGGATGTTCCCTTCGCCGCCGAGCGGTGAATCTGCCGCCTCGGTGAACTTGTTGACGCCGACGACGACCTGGTCACCGGTTTCGATGGCGCGTGTGCGTTCCGCCATCGATGCGACAAGTCGACCCTTCAGTTCCTCGATTGCCTCGAAGGCGCCGCCAAGTGCGAGCACGTCCTGCAATTCGGTCCATGCTGCGTCACGGATCTCGGCGGTGCGTGATTCGACGACTTTGGAACCGTCGAAGATGTCGCCGTGCTCGAGCAGGTCGGTCTCGAACGCGAGAACCTGCTGCATGCGCAACGACCACTGCTGGTCCCACGGCCGCGGCAGGCCGAGCGCCTCGTTCCAGGCGGGAAGTTGAACCGACCGAGCGCGTGCGCGGCGGGAGAGTGTGACCGCGAGCATTTCGAGCACGATGCGTTGCACGTTGTTCTCGGGTTGCGCCTCGGTGAGACCGAGCGAGTTGACCTGAACCCCGTAACGGAAGCGACGAGCCTTTGCATCGGTGACGCCGTAGCGCTCGAGACCGATGCGGTCCCACAGTTCTGTGAAGGCGCGCATCTTGCACATTTCGTCGACGAAGCGGATTCCGGCGTTGACGAAGAAGGAGATCGAGCCGAAGACCTGCGCGAACTGCGACTCCTCGACCTGACCACTCGCGCGGACGGCATCGAGGATGTCGATTGCGGTTGCGAGTGAGTAGGCGATTTCCTGCACCGCCGTGGCGCCTGCTTCTTGCAAGTGGTACGAGCAGACGTTCATCGGGTTCCACTTCGGCGCGTTGTTCGCGCACCATGCGACCATGTCGACGATGAGACGCTTGGACGGCGCCGGCGGGAAGATGTACGTGCCGCGCGACAGGTATTCCTTCACGATGTCGTTTTGTGTCGTGCCGCGCAGCGCAGCGCTGGGAACGCCCTGTTCCTCGGCGTTGGCGACGTAGAGAGCGAGAAGCCATGCCGCGGTGGCGTTGATCGTCATCGAGGTGTTCATCTGCCCCGGCGGGATGCCGTCGAGCAACGTGCGCATGTGGCCGAGATGTGCGACCGGAACACCGACCTTGCCCACTTCGCCACGGGCGAGAACGTGGTCGGGGTCGTAACCGGTCTGCGTCGGAAGATCGAATGCGATCGACAACCCCGTCTGTCCCTTTGCGAGGTTCGTGCGGTAGAGCTCGTTCGAGGCCTTGGCGGTGGAGTGCCCCGAGTAGGTACGCATCAGCCAGGGTTCCTCACGACGAGGTTCCTCACGGCGGGTTTCGGCGGTCATGGGACAAGTCTCACGGGGACGGCGCGGTTTGCCAACCGAAGCGGGTCAGGCGACCGCAGCGGCGAGTCGATTCAGGTACTCGGGACGGGAAACCTCGACGACTCCGAGCGACGCAAGGTGGGGAGTGCTCCACTGCACGTCGAGGAGAGCCATTCCCGACTCGCGCATCGCGTCGACGAGGAACATCAGTGCGACCTTGCTTGCATCTCGTTGGATGTGGAACATCGATTCTCCTGCGAAGAACCGGCCGATGCGCACACCGTAGAGACCGCCGACCAGATGCCCGTCGGCGTTTCGCGTCTCGACGGAATGCGCCCACCCGAGTCGGTGCAGTTCGACGTACGCGTCGATGAACGGTCGGGTGATCCAGACACCTTCGCGCGACGGTGATGCACACGCGCGAATGACCTCGTCGAAGCACGTATCGATCGTGACGGTGTAGCGACGCGCGCTTTGGCGCATCGACCGGCTGACGTGAAGGCCGTCGAGCGGCAAGATGCCGCGTTCTGCGGGCGACCACCAGCCGATCCGCTTGTTTGTCCGGCCGATGCCCATCGGGAAGAGCCCCGACCGGTACGCCTTGATCAGCGTGGCGGGTTCGAGATCGGCGCCCGCGGCGACGAGGTCGTCGTTCGACCACACGTCGGGCGGGGGAAAGTCCCACCGACTTTCACCGACGTCGACCGGAGTCGCATCCCAGCTCACGTTGCAGTTCTAGTTGATGCCCGGTGTGCGGCTCAGTAGGAGAAGAAACCGCGGCCCGTCTTGCGCCCGAGATGGCCGTTCGCGACCAACTCGACGAGCATCTGCGCGGGTGCGTCGGCGGGGTTGCCCGAAGCAGCGTGCAACGTGCGGATGATCGAGAGCGAGGTGTCGAGGCCCACGAGGTCGAGCAGAGCAAACGGACCCATGGGGAAGTTGCAGCCGCCCTTCATCGCCGTATCGATGTCTTCGATCGAAGCGGTGCCCCGCTCGAACATCTTGATTGCGTTGTTGAGGTAGGGGAACAGCAATGCATTGACGATGAAGCCCGCATCGTCGCGCACGGGAACGCCGTCTTTACCGCAAGCGGCCACGAATGAAGCTGCAAGGTCGAGCGTCGATGCGTCGGCGGTTGCGGGCCGGACTATCTCGACGAGGGGCATCGTTGTGGCGGGGTTGAAGAAGTGGATCCCACACACGCGACCGGGGCGCTTCGTCGACAGGGCGAGTTCGGTGACGGACAACGTGCTGGTGTTGGTCGCGATCACCGCAGAGTCGGCGAGCACGCCGTCGAGTTCGGCGAGAATCGCACGCTTCGCATCGATGTCCTCGACCACTGATTCGATGACGAGGTCGCACGTGGCGAGGTCGACCAGATTCGTTGTCGTCGCGAGCAGCGCGAGAGCTTCGTCGCGTTGAGCGGCCTCGAGCTTGCCGCGCTCGACGCGCTTGGCGAGGCTCTTCGCAACGCGGTCGACGACGTCACGGGCTGCGGACTCGCTGCGCGAGCGAACGGTTGCGCGATGTCCGGTGGTGACGGCGACTTCGGCGATGCCCGCGCCCATGATTCCCGAACCCACGATGCCGACATGGGAAACGCGAGGTGAAGAAGTCGACGACGGCATGGAAAGACTTTAGTTACCACTGGGTAACTTCGGCAAGGGTCAATAGGGTTGCCGCGTGGTTCCCTCGCGTCTCGACGACCTGACCCGCCATCCCCGGCGTCACGTCGGCCTCGAGACCGCGCACAACTTCCGCGACCTCGGCGGGTACCCGACCCTCGATGGCCGGACGACCAAGTGGGGTGTGGCCTACAGGTCCGACGCCCTGTACAGCCTGAACGAACGGGACTGGGCCGAACTGGTGTCGAGAAACGTCCGCCACGTTGTCGACCTGCGCTCGACCGCCGAGTGGGACACCCGCGGCCGGTTCCGCGACGACGTGTTCGGGGCGACCGTGCATCACTTCCCCGTCCTCGACATTCCGTGGGCCGACGACGACACGCCCGACGTCGACACCGCGTACGAGTTCCTGATGTGGGCCTATCCGGAGATGCTGCGCAAGGGCGGACATCGACTCGCCGCCGCCGTCGAGACGATTGCGATGCTCGATGAACCCGTCGTCTTCAACTGTGCGGCGGGGAAGGATCGCACCGGACTTGTTGCGATGTTCGTTCTCTCGATCGTCGGAGTTTCCGACGAGATTGTCGTCGCCGACTTCGAGCTCAGCAATGACGGAATGGATCGACTGCGCAAGTGGGCCGAGTCACACGATTCGAACCTGAAGGCACGGCTTGGCAACGCCCCGGCAGCGTTCCTCGATGCTGACGGACGTGCGCTTGCCGACCTGATGGCGGCGTGGCGCGCGGAGCACGGCTCGATCAGGAACTTCGCGGGAAGTCTCGGCGTGAGTGACGCGGCGATGTCGCGCCTTGAAACGCGTTTGTTGGACTAGCCGTCAGGATTCGATGATGGCAACGGTCTTGACGACGACCGTGCGGCTGGGTGCGCCACCGAGATCGCCGGCACCGGAGTTCAAACCGATGATTGCCTTGGTGACGTCGAGACCGGATGCCACCTTGCCGAAGTTGACGTAGGTGCCCTGGCTGTCGAGAGCTGCGGCGTTGGGTCCGGTGACGAAGAACCACTGACCACCGGCGCTGTTCGGTTCCATCGTGCGGGCCATCGCGAGGTCTCCCTCGACGTACTTGTAACCGTTGCCTTCGTCTTCGATTGTGTAGCCGGGGTCGTCGGTGTTGGTGAGACCGCCACCCTGGATGATGTCGATCGACGGGTCGGTGCGGAAGATCGTCGTGCCGTCGTAGTACTTGTAACGCGCGAGGACGACGAAGTTGTTGACGGTCTTCGGTGTGTTCTTGGTGTCGAGCAACACCTCGATCTCACCCTCGCTGGTGTCGAACACCGCGGTGTAGGTCTTGGTCGGGTCGATGCACATCGCCGGTGCCTTTTCGAACTTCGTCACGCGTTCTTCGCTGCCGTCGGTCTTCGGGCACGGTGTGTCGCCGGTGAGGGTCTTGCCCGGAACCGTGGTGGCAGGAATCGTTTCGGCGGGTGCGGATCCTTCTGAGGTGGTGGTGACACCGAGCAGCGCCTGGGCTTCCTCGCGGAGTTGTTCGTCGGTGGGGGAGTTGGAATCGTCGCCGGCGAACACGTTGACGATGAGGAAGAGTGCAAGAACGACCGCGGGAACGCCGATGCCGAACTGGAGGCCGCGCTTTTTCACCTTGGCGCGCCGCTGCTGGGCGGCGAGTTCGGTGAGACGTTGCTGACGATTCTGCTTCTGGCGTTCGCGTTTTTCGGTTCCCACGAATTCGGCAGGTTAGCGGTGCTCCGATAGCGTTTGACGCCTGTGGCAGTAGTGGTCCAAAAATTCGGCGGTACCTCGGTCGCCGACCCCGAGCGCATCAAGGCCGTCGCCGAACACGTCGCTTTCACGCGACGCCACGGCAACGACGTGGTCGTCGTTGTCTCGGCGATGGGGAAGACCACCGACAACCTCATCGGTCTTGCCAACCAGGTTTCGTCGACTCATCCCGGGCGTGAACTCGACATGTTGCTCACCACCGGCGAGCGCATCTCAATGGCCCTCGTCTGCATGGCGCTGGCCGACCTCGGGGTCGATGCCGTGTCGTTCACCGGAAGCCAGGTCGGCATCATCACCGACACGGTGCACACCAAGGCAAAGATTCTCGAAGTGAAGGGCGACCGCCTGCGCGAAGCACTCGCCGCGGGCAAGGTTGCCGTCGTCGCCGGGTTCCAGGGTGTCAGCACCGAACGCGAAATCACCACGCTCGGTCGCGGAGGTTCCGACACCACCGCAGTCGCGCTTGCCGCGGCACTGAACGCCGACGTCTGTGAGATCTACACCGATGTCACCGGCGTGTTCACGGCCGATCCGCGCATCGTTCCGCAGGCCCGCAAACTGCAGCAACTCGACTTCGAAGAAATGCTCGAGATGGCCGGCGCGGGCAGCAAGGTTCTCGCATTGCGCTCCGTCGAGTTCGCCCGCAACCACAACGTGCCACTGCACGTGCGGTCGAGTTTCACGTGGGAAACGGGCACATGGGTGCTCGACCGAAGCGCACAAATCTCGTCGAAGGAGAAGGCCATGGAAGATCCCATCATCTCGGGCGTCGTGCAGGACACGGCCGAGTCGAAGATCACCGTTGTCGGTGTTGCAGACAAGCCCGGTATTTCTGCCGCGCTGTTCGAACCCCTGGCGGCGGCCAACATCAACGTCGACATGATCGTTCAGAACACTTCGAAAGAGGGTCAGACCGACATCTCGTTCACTGCTCCGAAGGCAGACCTGAAAAAGGCCCTCGAGATCGTGAACAACGTGGCGAAGAACATCGGAGCCGACGGGGTCACGTCGGTCGAGTCGGTCGCCAAGATTTCCCTCGTCGGTGCGGGCATGAAGACCAGCCCCGGCATCGCGGCGAAGATGTTCCGCGTGCTCGCCGAGGCGGGCGTCAACATCGAGATGATCTCAACCAGCACGATTCGCGTGTCGGTCGTCGTCGACGCGAGTTCGACCGAAGTCGCGATGCGTGCGTTGCACACTGCATTCGGCCTGGACAGCGGCCAGGCCTATTCCGCACCCTTGCCCGAGCGCAAGTAAGCGGTGCAGGTCGGGCCGACCGGCGTTCGGCAATAATCGGAACATGTCGCGTCGTCGTGCCCAGCTGGTGCCCTGGCGCGTGGCGGGTGGTGTCGCCGACGAGAACGCCAGTGCCGATGCCGTTGTGCGTGAAACCGGTTGGGTGTTCAACAACGAGACCGGCGACGACCTGACGCTCGGTGACTTCGTGATGAGCGGGAACCACGAAGTCAACTCGTATCTGAGGTTGTTCGGGATGAACGAACTCGGCACCGAGGGTTTGTCGATCCTGGAAATCGGTTCGGGAATCGGACGCATGACATCCCGTTTCACACGACGCTTCGGGTCCGTCGTGGCCGCCGATGTCGACGCAGCGTTCCTTGAACGTTGTCGCGAGACGGTTGCCCGGCACGGCGAACCCGAGAAGTTGCGGACAGTGCACGTTGCCGACGGGCACACGATCGACCTCGGCGATCGTTCCGTCGACGCAGTGTTCTCCTACATCACCTTGCAGCACTGCGCGCACGACGATGCGCTGGCTCTCACTCGCGAGGCGTTGCGCGTGGTCAAGGCTGACGGCACCGTGATGCTGAACTACCGAACCTGGGTGGCCGCCGATGCCGTGTTGCGGCCGGCCGGCGCCCTTGTGCGTGCGTTGTGGAAGACCCGGGTCATCGGCCCGCGTATCGCCCGCCGTCGCTGGGCGACCCGCCTTGGCTGGCAGGCGAATCGGGTCGGCGTCGACGAGGTGTTGCGCATCGTCGCGGACAGTGGCGTGCACTGTCGTGAAGTTCTCATCTTCCGCAATCCCCGCCGACGCAACCTCTTGACAAATTCAACGACGACCGTCGCCGGTGCACGACCCGAAGAGCGCGCGTTGCCGCGCGCGAACAAGAGCCACTGGTGGCTAATTCTCAGGCTGTCGGCGGACACCGGGCGATAACCTGCCGCCCATGCGCGTAGGGGTAGTCGGAGCAACCGGTCAGGTGGGTGGCGTCATGCGCACCCTGCTCGAAGAGCGGAATTTTCCCGTCACCGAAATGCGGTACTTCGCCTCCGCACGCTCGGCCGGATCGAAGTTGAAGTGGAAGGGTGCCGACATCACCGTCGAAGACGCGGCCGTCGCCGACGTCTCGGGTCTCGACATCGCCCTCTTCTCATCGGGCGCCACGTCATCTCGCGAACTTGCACCGCGATTCGCCGCAGCGGGCGTCACGGTCATCGACAACTCCTCTGCTTGGCGCATGGACCCCGACGTGCCGCTCGTCGTTTCCGAGGTGAACCCCGAAGAGGTGCGCAACGCGAAGAAGGGCATCATCGCCAACCCGAACTGCACCACGATGGCGGCGATGCCCGTCCTCATGCCGCTGCACCGCAAGGCGGGGCTTGTTCGATTGATCGCCAGCACGTATCAGGCCGTCAGCGGTGGCGGTCTTGCTGGAGTCGACGAACTCGACCGACAAGCGATCGCCGTTGCAACCGGCGCGCGTGAACTCACCTACGACGGTGGTGCGGTTGTGTACCCCGAGCCACAGAAGTTCGTGCGACCCATCGCATTCAACGTCGTGCCATTCGCCGGCTCGCTGGTCGACAACGGCGAGTTCGAGACCGACGAAGAAATCAAGTTGCGCAACGAGAGCCGCAAGATTCTCGGCATCCCCGACCTCCGTGTGTCGGGAACCTGCGTGCGTGTGCCCGTGTACACCGGCCATTCGTTGTCGATCAACGCCGAGTTCGCCCGCGACATCACGGTCGCCGAAGCGACGACGATCCTCGCCGATGCCCCCGGCGTGAAGTTGAGTGACGTGCCGAACCCGCTCGAAGCCGCCGGCGCAGACCCCAGTTTCGTCGGACGGATCCGTCAGGACCGCTCGGTCGATGGCAACCGTGGGCTCGTTTTGTTCGTGTCGAACGACAACCTGCGCAAAGGCGCGGCCCTCAACGCAATCCAGATCGCCGAACTACTGATCTGAACATTCTGTCGGGGTGACAGGATTTGAACCTGCGGCCTCGTCGTCCCGAACGACGCGCGCTACCAAGCTGCGCCACACCCCGTGTGATGCGGGGAGGAGCCTATCGGGTGATTTCTTTGGCGGTGCGCTGAAGGCGCAGCGCGTCGAGCGGTTTCACGAGGTACGCCTCGCAGCCGCTGCGCTTTGCCATCTGTGCGTCGGCCTCGCGGTCGAGGAGCATCAGCACCGGAACGTGCGGCAATCGACCACCTGTTTCGTCGAGCCGCAAGTTCATCGTGACGGCCATGCCGCCCATCGAGCCGATTTGTGAATCGAGAACGGCAAGGTCGGGTGCCCGGGTGCTGACTGCATCGGTGACGTCGCGACCGTTCGTGCAAACCGTGAACGAGGTTTCCGGTGAACCGAGCGCGGCGACGACCTCGTCGAGGACCCACTGTGCGTCGGTGGCTACGAGAATGTGCACGCGCTGACTCTAGCCGCCGACCCTGATGAGAGACCCAAGCTGGGAGAGGGTCTCGAGGGTTCCGGCGGCGTCGGCGCGCGCGGACGGGTCGATGAGGTCGGTCACGACGCCGACCCTCGCGAATGCTGCATCTGCGGCGCGCGTCGCAAGCCGAACGAGTACGCGCTCTTCGGTGGTCCGTTCCGCAACGAGTTCATCGAGGTTGGCGAGAAGGTCGGCCGGATTGTTGGCGCGGTCGACAGCGCCGACAAAGTCAGGAACGAGGCGGTTTGCGATAACCAGCGACACGGACACGTTCTGACGCTCGAGTTCGTCGATGAAGTGGATCGCCTCGTCGACTGGTTCGGGTTGGGCACTCGCCACGACGACGTACCGAGTTGCTTCTTCGTGCAGAACACGGTCGACCTGGTGGGCACGTTCACGGAAACCGGCATCCAGACCCTGGAAAGCGCGGAAGAACGCGAGAGCGTCGTCGAGTGCGCGTGCACCGACGACACGACCGATCGTTCGTAGCACCGGCTGCGCCGCTGCGTTGACTGCCTTCAGGCCGAGGTGCGACGGCGCAATCACCACGCGGTACAGCGGATGGTCGATGAAACGGCGCAGACGTGCGGGAGCCCCGAGGAAGTCGAGTGCTTGTCGCGTGGGAGGCGTGTCGACGATGACGAGGTCGAAGCGCGGGTCGCCGTGCAGTTCGTAGAGCTTCTCGGCTGCCATGTACTCCTGGGTGCCCGACAGCGCGCCCGAGATGTTCTTGTAGAAGAGGTTCGACCTGATGCGTTCCGCCTGCTCGGCCGACGGGCTGTAGCGGTCGACAAGCGCATCGAACGTGCTGCGTGTGTCGAGCATGATGGCCCACAGCTCGCCGGGGGCCGAGGGCAACGCAATACGCACCGGTTCGTTGCCGATCGATCCGCCGAGTCCGAGCGCGTCTGCGAGACGACGTGCGGGGTCGATCGTGACGACGGCAACGCGTCGACCTGATTCGGCCGCACGTACCGCGAGCGCGGCCGACACGGTGGTTTTGCCGACGCCGCCGCTTCCGGCAACGACGATGACGCTGCTGTCCGTCAACAGCGTCGACACGTGGTCGTTCACGACGCACCAACTTCGGGAAGTCGTTCGATTGCTTCGACGAGGTGGGTGGCGTGATCTTCGATCGACGCTGCATTTGCGCGCGGAAGCACAAGACGCGGCAAGGGAAGTCGGCGATCGAGCTCGGCGACGGAGCGTTGCTGTGTCTCGATTCGCGCATTGCGGAACTGCGCCGCCTTGACGACCGGCGATGCGGTGTCGAGGTATGAAGGAATCTCGAGAACTTCGTGCGGGTCGACTCGGTTGACCACCAATGGTGCAAGTCGCACGCCAATTTCTTCTTCGAGAGAGAACGCGGCCTCGACCGTTTCGTTCACCGGTGTCGGCTCGGGAAGAGTGACAAGGAGGACCTGACAACGCGATTCGTCGTTCAACATTTGCGACACGTCGTTGGCCTGTTGTCGCACCGGTCCGACCGCAACGGATTCTGCGATGCCACGCGGCGTGCGCAGCATGGTGAGCGCGTGCCCGGCGGCGGGCCCGTCGACCACGATGACGTCGGCCGCGCGTGATCGTTCGAGCTGCTTCACCTTTCCAAGGACGAGAAGATGGTCGATACCGGGGGACGCCGACGCAACGACGTCGACGATCCCCGCGCTCAGAAGTCGGCGTGAAATTCGTCGCAGGCCCGACCTGTCGAGGTACTCGCCGAGGGCGTCCGCGGGGGTGATGGTCATGGCCGAGAGGCCCGGGTCATCGGCACCGTTCACGAGAAGCGGCTTTCCATCGGTCTCGACGAGGAGAGCGGTGAGGCCGAGTCGTCGGGCGGCGACGACCATCGCAGCAGCCACGGTGGATTTCCCGACGCCGCCTTTTCCCGCAACAATGAAGACGCGGGATGCGGATAGGAAACTTCTCGGGTCCACTCAACCTCCGAGGGGATTTGGCGAAAGGACGGGAATGCGAAAACTCATTGTGTCAGCCGCGCTCGGCGCGGGCGCATTCCTCGGCCTGTGTCCGATGTTCGCGGGCGTTGCAGGCGCCGCCGAGAGCAGCGGCAACGACGCTGCCATCGCCGCGGCGGCCGACCTGACCCCCGTCGACGTGCAGGAAGTCAGCGGTCTGCTGAACGAGATCCAGGCCCAGGCAATCGAAAAGGCGCTCGTCCGCTCGTCACGCGAGGGTTCGCAGGCTCTCATCCTGCAGGTCAACACGCGCGGAGCGGTCATCAGCCGCGACCGCATGGCCGAACTGTTGACGAACATCGCGCGCGCACAGGTCCCCGTCGCAATTTGGGTCGGTCCGTCGGGCTCGCGCATGTACGGCATGCCGGCACAGATGCTCGCCGCCGCCGATGTCACGGCCATGGCCCCGGGCTCGCGTATCGGTCGTATGGGGACTCCGGTCAAGGCCGACGGTGTCACCTTCGACTTCGGATCAAGTACCGATCTTTTGCAGAACGACACACTCGGCTTCGCCGATGCGCGAAAGACGGGTGCGTTGAAGTACGCGGGCAATGACGAGGGCGTACCCGTTCTGAAGAACATGGTGTTCGCGCTCGACGACTTGACAGTCGACGGTCGCAAACTCGATACCGTCGCCGAGTCCCTCGACGGCTCGGGTCAGGTCGTCCGCGAAGCGACGACGGTGCGCTTCTTCAAGCTCGGATTGTTGCCACGTCTCTTCCACACCGTTGCGAGTTCCCCCGTCACGTATCTGTTGCTCGTCATCGGTCTCTCGTTGCTGATCTTCGAGTTCTTCACCGCAGGAATCGGCGTCGCCGGATTCGTCGGCGCAGTGTGTTCGGTGCTCGCATGTTTCGGCCTCGCCGAGCTTCCGTTGCGCGGTGTTGCTCTCGTTGCGTTGCTTCTCGGCATGGTCGCGTTCGCGGTCGACGTACAGGTTGGTGTGCCACGGTTCTGGACCGGCGTCGGACTGTTCCTGCACGCGTTCGGGTCGGTGTTCCTGTTCCGCGATGTCGATGGCACGACGCTTCGTCCGTCGTGGATCACGTTGCTCGTCGGAATCGGCGGCGCGGCACTGACGTTCATCGTCGGTATGCCGTCGATGACACGCACCCGTTTCGGCACGCCGACCATCGGTCGCGAATGGATGGTTGGTGCCAAAGGGGTTGCTCTTGACGAGATCTCGCCCGAGGGCACCGTGAAAGTCCACGACGCCTCGTGGCGCGCCCGGACCAACCGGGCCACCCCGATTCCACAGGGGGCCGAGGTCAATGTGGTGGCCATTGATGGGGTGACCCTCGAGGTCGAACCCCTTGAAGGGGCCGCAAAGGACTACCGCGAGCGGCGTTAGGTGCCCCTTGCCCTTCGGTCACCCCTCCCGTAGGGTGGCGGCAGGGGAAATTGGAGGGGACAGTGGCTCTGCGCCGCGACGAGGAACAAGGCCGCACCAGCCTTGCTTGGCAACGCCAGGCAAGATGCAAGGGTGCGCTCGCCGAAGCCTTCTTTCCGCCTGTCCGCGTCGAGACCAAGGATGAGCGCGACTACCGCGAGGCCCGTGCGAAAAAGGTCTGTTCGGCGTGCCCCGTCGTGTCCGAATGTCTTGCCCACGCACTGAACACGAACGAAGCGCACGGAATCTGGGGCGGCTTGAACGAAGTCGAACGCCGCGCCCTCAAAGTTTCCGACTGACG
>CAYFNP010000010.1:12165-15700 GCA_964344425.1 uncultured Bifidobacterium sp.
ACGGCTAAAGCCGTGGACCGGGAATCCTCACGTCGCCGCGACGGCGGGTGATGCCGCGGGCATCGAGAGCCTCGGCGAGTGGGATCGCGAACTTGCGGGTCGAGCCGATTGCTTCGCGAAATGCACTCGCGGTGAATCCGTCTGCATGTTGTGCAAAGAGTCCACGCACCACTTCGTGAGCGGCATCAATGGCGCGTGTGGCAAAGAAGACCCCGTCGAGGTTGATCAGATGTCCGGCCTGAACGAGGCGCCGCAGTTCGTCGCGCGGATACGAAGCAGGATCGGGTGGCGCGAAGATGTTTGCTTCGAACGCCTCGACGATTGGTCCGGCATTCCTGAGTGAAGGTGCGTGATCGGGTTCGTACAGGCGCCCGTTCTCGACGACGGCATGTTCGGGCCGCATGATCCGTGCCGCCTGACGCAACGTGTCATCTAGGCCGGCGAGGTCGACACCGTTGCGGCCGGCATCGCGCACCATGTCGCGCAACTGCGCGTGGGCCGAGGTCAGCAAAGCGGAACTGAAGATGACATCGTCGATTGTGGGTTCGATTGTTTGGCCCGTTCGGCGGAACATCTCGTGTGCCCCGACCTGACCGTAGCGATCGATCTGCGCGTCGACGTCGGCGGTCGGCTCGGCGCGGGAAATACGCGTACGAGGGTCGACCTCGACCACGATGCCACCAGCGACGGTTTCGTCGCGGCCGGTTTCGCGGAGAATGAAACGGTCGCCCGGCGCAAGTGCGACGGGCCGCGAAACGAAAATGCGTGCGTTTCCCGAACCACCCGGTGAGATGTCGTCGTTGCCGATCAGTCGGATGGTCGCGGGAAGTTCTTCCGTGCCGACATACAAGAGGAAGTTGCCCTTGCGCGACAATGGCTGACGCAGTGACGCGAGCACCCGCAGTTCGGCGTCAAACGTGTCGGCCGGCCACCACTGATCATGGAGGACGATCTGATGTCCACGTTCGATGGCGGTGTGTGCGACGCCCGACAGGTTGATTGCAAGGCGCGATCCCGGTTCGCCGACGTCGACTTCGACGCCTTTTGACTGCATTCCACGAATTCGGGCACGGAGGTCGCCGGGGATGATCGTCACCTCGGTTCCCTTCGGCAGTTGCGCACCGAGGAGCGTTCCGGTCACGACGGTACCGACGCCTTGTGGGGCAAAGACACGGTCGACCCACAGGCGTGGCCGGGTGTTCGCCGCGAGATTCCTCGGGCGAATCGACCCGAGCGCATTGCGCAGGAGTTCGATGCTCTCGTTGTCGTGGATACTCGTGCGAACGATCGGAGCGTCGGCGAGGAACGTACCTTCGATTCGGTGACGGATGATCGTTTCGATTTCCGCGAGGGTCACGTCGTCGACGAGGTCGCTCTTCGTGATGGCGACGACTCCGCGGGGGACGTCGAGCAGGCGGAGAATCTCGAAGTGCTCCTCGCTCTGGGGCATCCAGCCTTCGCGCGCATCGACGACGAACAGGCAGCCGTCGACCGAGCCGACGCCGGCGAGCATGTTGCGCAGGAACCTGACGTGTCCGGGTACGTCGATGTACGACACGTCACCGACGTGGGCGAAGCCGAGGTCGATCGTGAGGCCCCGCCGCTGCTCTTCTTCGAGTCGGTCGGTGTTGATTCCGGTCAACGCGCGGATGAGCGACGTTTTGCCGTGGTCGACGTGGCCGGCCGTTGCGATGACCGTCATGGTCGGAGAATCGATGCGATCGCGTTCGTCACGTGCTGATCGTCGCCCGAAGCGACCGAGCGGAGATCGAAGAGGGTCGAGCCCGCTTCGTGGCGTGCGATCACCGGTGGTCGGTTGGCGCGCAGGGTGTCGAGATGGTTTCCGGGAAGCGAGATCGCCACCGATGGAATGCCGGCGCCCGGTGTGCTGCCCGCACCCGGCAGGGCAACGCTGTCGATGATCGCAACCGGTGTGCCGGTGGGAAGTGCAGCGATGATGCGCGCGGCGCGGCTGCGAAGTTCGTCGACCGGTGTCGTTGCCATTGTCCAGAACGGGACGTCGGTCGTTGCGGTGCGCGCCGCGTGTGCGAGGAGCACCCGTTGCAGTGCGACGATCGTTTGACCCCCGGGTCGAAGTGCGCGCATCAACGGGTGTGCACGGCACGCGGACACAAGGTCGGAACGGCCGGCGATGATGCCGCACTGCGGGCCACCAAGAAGTTTGTCGCCGCTGAAGGTGACGACGGCGGCACCCGATTCGAGAGTCTGTCGCACCGCGGGCTCGGCATGCAGCCACTGCGGTGGTGGGCCGTCGACCCACGGGCAGCGTGCATCGAGCAAACCCGAGCCGACGTCCGACACCACGGGAACGCCGAGTTGAGCGAGTTCAGCGACCGATGTTTGTTCGACGAAACCATCGATACGGAAGTTCGACGGATGGATCTTCATGACCAGAGCGACGTCGTTGCCGCGCTTGTCGATCGCCCGTCGGTAGTCCGCAACGCGGGTCTTGTTGGTCGTGCCCACGTCGACGAGTCGTGCGCCCGACTGTTCCAGCACTTCGGGAATACGGAAGCCGCCACCGATCTCGACACTCTCGCCACGCGAGACCGCGACGTCGCGGCCTGATGCGAGGGCGGCGACGACCAACAACACGGCGGCGGCATTGTTGTTCACGATCACTGCGTCGTCGGCACCGGTGAGTTCGGCGATCAAAGTTGCGACCGCGTCGTGCCGCGAACCGCGGCCACCGGACGTGAGATCGAACTCGAGTGATGTGGGACGCGCCGCGGAATCAAAACCGAAGAACGACGGGTCGAGCGGAGCGCGGCCGAGGTTGGTGTGCAGCAACACGCCCGTTGCGTTCACGACGGGTTGAACGAGCGAGGCCTCGAGGTCGGCTGCGTACGCACGGGCACGGTTCTCGAAGTCACCTTCACCTGCTACGGCCAGTCGTGCGCACCTGACGAGAAGGGCATGCGGAAGCGACGAATCGCCCGCAATCAGACGGGCGAGGGCATCGACGGACGGTGGCCGCTCGCTCACGGCGGCAAACCTAATCGCTGGCTAGCCTGCAGCCCAGTGGTGGTCTTCTTTCTCATTTTCGTCGCGCTTCCGCTCGCCGAGATCTACGCCCTCATCAAGGTCGGCTCGTGGCTCGGGGTGTTTCCGACAATCGCGCTTCTTCTTCTCGTCTCGGCACTTGGCGCCGTCGTTGTGAAACGTGAGGGTCTGCGGGTTCTGCGACGAATGCAGGAACAGGTGATGGCAGGCAACATGCCATCGAACGAAATCCTCGATGGCGTGTGCTTGCTGCTCGCCGGTCTCCTGTTGGTCGTTCCCGGCTTCGTCACCGACGTCGTGGGGTTGTTGCTTCTCCTGCCACCGTTCCGCCTGCTGCTGCGTTCGGCGCTGCGGCGCCGCAACGGTCGCAAGATCAAGGTTGTCGCGACCTACAGCGGCCGGATCGTCAACGACGGTCGGGTGTACGACGTTCACGGAACATTCGACAACCAGGCGCGCCCCGTCATCGACACTCCGGAGTTGGAACCGTGAAACACCGGGCATCGAGCGA
>CAYFNP010000010.1:15800-17891 GCA_964344425.1 uncultured Bifidobacterium sp.
ACTGCACGACTTGTGCGACCGCGAATCGCTGCGCCTCGCCACCGATGCAATTCGTTACGTCAGCCATTGGATCACACCCAAGGGCGAGGTTCGTCGTTTCGACACACGCTTCTTCCTCGCTCGCGCACCGCAGGCGCAGGATCCGCTGCACGATGACGGTGAAACGATCGAAAGCCTTTGGGTGTCGCCGACAGGTGCCCTCGAGCGGTTCAAGCGTGGTGAGCTTGCGATGATCCCGCCGACGATTCGCAACCTCGAGTTCCTTGTTCCACACAACACGGCCGACGAGGCATTGGCCGCCGCCATGAAAGTGGGCATTCCGCCCGCGATCATTCCGCGCCTACGTGTGAACGACGAAGGCAAGGTCACCGCGGTCGTGATGCCGGATGAACCCGGCTACGACGAACTACCCGACTGATCCGAAAGATTCAGGATCGCGGCCGCAGGGCCACCGTGACGCCGTCGGCGACATCGCGCGCGGAACAACCGGTCATCGAATCGAACGACACCGTGTCGGCGACGATGCGTGCCGCGATCTCGTTGAAGACCCGCGCGGCCTCACCCGTGCCGTTGAGTGCGACCGGTTCGCCGGCATCACCACCGGCGGCGACAGAGGCCTCGATGGGAACCTGGCCAAGTAATTCGACGCCGATCTCGTCGGCAAGTGCGCGTCCACCGCCCGATCCGAACAACGGGTACGACTCGCCGTGTTCGCAGCGGAAGGCGCTCATGTTCTCGATGACGCCGGCGACGCGCAGGAAACTGCGTCGCGCCATGTCGGCGGCGCGGATGGCGACCTTTTGCGCCGACACCGCAGGAGTCGTGACGATGACGAGGTCGGTGCGCGGAAGCATGCGCGCGAGACCCATCTGCACGTCACCGGTACCCGGCGGCATGTCGATGAGGAGGAAGTCGAGGTCGCCCCAGCGGACGTCGTTCAGGAACTGCTCGACGGCCTTTGTCAACATGAGCCCGCGCCACATCAGCGCGGTGCCTTCGTCGTCGACGAGCATGCCCGTTGACACGACCTTCAGCAGTCCGGTTCCGACGCGACGTTCGTTCGGGATGATCATCGGCTTGTCACGACCGTCAACGCGTTCGGCCTGAAGGCGATCGGGCATGCCGAGCATGCGCGGGATGGAGAAGCCCCAGATGTCGGCGTCGAGCACGCCGACCGTTGCGCCACCCGCGGCGAGGGCCGCTGCGAGGTTGACGGTGACCGAACTCTTGCCGACGCCACCCTTGCCACTGGCGATGGCGAGTACCCGCGCCGAGACCGGGACCGCGGTGTCGGAGGCACGCTCGCGGGCATTCCAGCGGGCGCGGTTCATCACCTCGCTGCGCTCGTCGGAGGTCATTTCTCCCCAGTCGATGACGACCTTGGTGACGGCTGGGTGCACCTCGAGGCGTGACTCGATGTCGCGCTTCAGCTGCGCCCGCAGGGGACAGCCCTTGATGGTGAGTTTGAAGCCGATGTGGACCCGGCCGTCGGATTCGACGCGGATGTCGCCGACCATGCCGAGGTCGACGACGTTGTCGCCCAGTTCGGGGTCGATGACCGCCCGGAGGAGGTTGCGCACGTCGTCCGGTCCCGGAAGCCGGCTCGATGCCTGGCCTTCGGAGCGCGGATTGTTGTGAGGTGCGCTTTCCATGCTCCAAATGTATCGGTATCATTTTTCGCATGATCACTCTTACCGATGCAGCAGCAACGAAGGTCAAGCAACTGCTCGAGGCCGAGGGCGCAACCGATCTCGCCCTGCGCGTGGCGGTTCGTCCCGGTGGGTGTTCCGGGTTCTCCTACGAGATGTACTTCGATGGCGACGTCGCGACCGACGACCAGTTGGCAACTTTCGGCGAAGTGAAGGTCATCGTCGACCCGGCCTCGGCGCAACTGCTCGAGGGTGCGAGCCTTGACTACAAGGACGGCCTCCAAGAGGCCGGCTTTGCAATCAACAACCCGAACGCAACCCGCACCTGCGGTTGCGGCAACAGCTTCAGCTGATTCCGTTCCGTTCGAGAACCGCGCGTACTTCGCTCGCGTCGAAGATCGCATCCAAACGGTCCGTCAGCACGCCCCGAGCATCGGTGACG
>CAYFNP010000011.1:0-17155 GCA_964344425.1 uncultured Bifidobacterium sp.
CACACACAGAGACCAACGGCCCCCTCACAACCCGAACGCCCACCGACGACCCCTTTCACCCGCGTGTGGTCAAAGTAATAGTGAAAATTTCTATTGACCAGTCGCCTGCCGAATGTAGTTCACCATTCATATGGCGTTTTCACGGCCTATGCCGGCGGGCAACCCTCCGTCAGCCGACCAGACGACCAAGGGTTGCCGCGAGATCGGCTTCGCCCATCGCACCGAGGGAAACCTCGCGGTCACCGTCGGCGTTCTGGAACACCCAGGCGGGCTGGCCGGGCACCCCGAACCCCGCGAAGATCGACCCGTCGGGGTCGCGCACGTTCTCGAAGGTCAGGCCGTGTCGATCGACGAACTCGTCGATTTCGTCCTGCGTGCCGTTCCAACCGATGCCGACAACGCGAACCTTTCCGGCCCACTCTTTGCTTGCCGCCTCGACCGAGGGGGCTTCAGCGTTGCAGGTGCCTCAATACGGTGCCCAGAACCAGAAGGCGACGGGCTCGCCGATGAAGCGTGACCCGAAATCACCGGACAATTCTGTCGTCGATGATGCATCGGTCGACTCGGCCGTGGACTCGACCGTGGACTCGACCGATGTCGGCACCGCGCTTTCGGCCACGTCGCTCTCGGCACATGCGCTGAGCGCGAGAACACAGATGCCGACGAGTGCACTGAAGAACGTGCGTGTCGAGCGGTTCATCACGATCCGCGTCGCTGCTGAAGAATCGCGGTGACGACCTTGCCGTCGGCCTTGCCCTTGCTCGCCTTCATGATCGCACCGACGAGCGCACCCGCGGCCTTTTCTTCGCCGGCGCAGTACTTCGCCCACGCATCGGCTTGCGCAGCGATTGCAGCGTCGACGAAGCCCTCGATCTCCGACGTGTCGAGCGCTTCGAAGCCTCTGCTCGCGGCGATTGCCGCGGGGTCGCCCCCACCGGCAGCAAGCATGTCGGCGAGCACGGTCTTCGCTTGCGTCGCGGTCAACTTCGACTCGCGTTCCATCACCGTGAGTGCAGCGAGATCCTTGGCGGGCACGCGCGGTACCGCGGGTTCCTCGGCGAACGACTGTTGCACCCACACGAGTGCGCGACCCGCGTCGCCACCGACGGCCGCGACCTCGGCGACGTACGCGTCTTGTCCGCGTTCGACGACGACGGACACGGCTTCACCTTCGATGTCGGCACCGGTGAGGGCCGCGAGGTTCGCACGACGCGCGGCGGGTAACACGGGCAACGATGCACGCACGCGATCGACCCACGCCGCATCGGGCACCAGCGGCACGAGATCGGGTTCCAGGAAGTAGCGGTAGTCGTCGGCGTCTTCCTTGGTGCGCAGCGTGTGCGTGCGACCGTCGGCATCGTCCCAGTGGCGGGTCTCCTGGCGGATCGAGCCACCGGTTTCGAGAATGTCGACCTGGCGCCGTGCCTCGTATTCGATGGCACGACCGAGCGAACGCACCGAGTTCACGTTCTTGATTTCGCAACGCGTGCCCAGCGGGTCGCCGAATCGCCGCACCGACACGTTGGCATCGCAACGCATCGATCCTTCCTCCATCTTCGCATCGCTGGCGCCGACGGCAACGAGGATCGCACGCAGTTCGTTGACGTACTGCCGCGCCTGCTCGGGAGTGCGGATGTCGGGTCGCGAGACGATCTCGACCAACGGAACGCCGGCGCGGTTGAAGTCGATCAACGAATACTCGCTGCCGTGGATGCGGCCTCCGGCACCACCGAAGTGGGTCGACTTTCCGGTGTCCTCTTCGAGGTGCGCCCGCTCGATGCCGACGCGAACGCCACCCGGAAGATCAAGGTGTCCGTCGACGTTCAGGGGTTGGTCGTACTGGCTGATCTGGTACGCCTTCGGCAGGTCCGGATAGAAGTAGTTCTTGCGGTGGAACGTGCACGGACGCACCTGGCAATCCAGTGCAAGGCCGATGCGCATGGCCAACTCGACCGCGTGCTCGTTCAAGACCGGCAGCGCACCGGGCAGGCCGAGCGTGACGGGGTCGATGTTGGTGTTCGGCTCGTCACCGAAACGGTTTGGCGACGAGCTGAACAACTTCGTCCGTGTCGCCAGTTCGACGTGGACCTCGAGACCGACGACCAGTTCCCAGCCCTCGGGCAGACCGTTGTCGCTCATGACGCACGCTCCAGTTCGGCCGCGACGCGGAACATCGTCGCCTCGCCGAGGGTCGGGGCGAGCACCTGCACGCCGACGGGCAGCCCGTCGCGACCGGTACCGAACGGCACACTCATGGCGGGGTGACCGGCAAGGTTCGTCGGAATGGTGAAGATGTCGCAGAGGTACATCGCCAACGGATTGTCGGTCTTCGAACCAAACGGGAACGCGACGGTCGGCGATGTTGGAGTGAGAACGACGTCGGCGGTCGCGTAGGCGCGTGCGAAGTCGTCGGCGATGAGGCGACGCACCTTCAATGCCTTGCCGTAGTACGCGTCGTAGTAGCCGGCCGACAGCGCATACGTGCCGAGCATGATGCGCCGCTTGACTTCGTCACCGAAACCGGCTTCGCGCGTGTCGGCGTACATCGTGTTGATGTCTCCCGCGGGAACGCGTACGCCGTAGCGAACACCGTCGTAACGCGCGAGGTTGCTGCTGGCCTCGGCGGGTGCGATCAGGTAGTACGCAGTGAGCGCGAACGACAGCGACGGCAACGTGACGTCGACGATCGTCGCGCCGGCTGCGGCAAGTGCGTCGAACGCTGCATCGAGGCGCTGCAGCACGTCGGCATCCGCGCCTTCGGGAAGATCGGTGACACGGCCGACGCGCAGTCCTTTGACGCCGCGACCGAGTTCAGCCACAAGGTCGGGTGCGGGTTGCGGAATGCTGGTCGAATCCATCGGGTCGTGGCCGGCGATGACTTCGGTGAGGATCGCGGCATCTTCGACGGTGTGGGTGAACGGACCAATCTGGTCGAGACTGCTCGCGAACGCGACGAGGCCGTAACGACTGACGAGACCGTACGTCGGCTTCACACCGACGAGTCCGCACAGCGCGGCCGGTTGACGGATGCTTCCACCCGTGTCACTGCCGAGGCTGCCGGCAGAGAACCCAGCCGCAACGGCCGCGGCACTGCCGCCGCTGCTGCCACCGGGCACGCGCGAGATGTCGAGGGGATTTCGTGTTGCGCCGAACGCCGAGTTCTCGGTGCTCGAACCCATGGCGAACTCGTCGAGGTTGGTCTTGCCGACGAACACGGCTCCTTCGGCGGCGAGCCTGTCGACGACCGTCGCGTTGTACGGCGGCTTCCACCCGGCGAGGATCTTCGAAGAGCACGTGGTGTCGACACCTCGCGTGCACATGTTGTCCTTCAGCGCGATGGGCACTCCCGCAAGGCGTCCGGGCGCATCGCCCTTCTTCACCGCGGCATCGACTGCGTCGGCCGCAGCGGTCGCCTGTTCGCGCATCACCAGGTTGAAGGCGTGAACCTCGGTCTCGCGCGCGTCGATACGCGCAAGGTGGGTGTCGAGAACCGCGCGCGCAGTCGTGCGTCCGGAGGCAACGTCGGCGGCGATCGACGCGAGGGTTTGGAACTCACTCATGCAGACCACCCGATGGCGGAACACGGAAACGACCATCGGCAGCCTCGGGTGCCACGGCCAGAACCTCGTCGCGGTCGAGACACGACGCCTCGACATCGGGGCGCATCACGTTGACCAACGGATAGGGCTGGGTCATCGGCTCGACGTCGGCAAGGTCGAGGCCGTCGATGTCGGCGAAATGGTCGAGCATGCCGTCGAGCTGGCGGGTGTAACGCTCGACTTCGTCGGCCGAAACGTTCAGCCTGGCGAGTCGGGCCACCTTGGCGACGTCACTGGCGGAAAGACGTTCTGACACGGCGCTGAATGCTACCGACGTGTCCCCTATCGGGACACGGGTGCGAAGTTCGGCGGCCGCTTTTCCACGAAGCTCGACACGCCCTCCTTGAAATCGGGGCGCTTCAGCGACTCCTTCATCAATCGCAGCGCCTTCTGCTCGGCATCGGCGAGCGAAAGTGCGTAGTCGGCATAGACCTGTTGCTTCATCACCGACATCGATGTTGGTGAAACGTTCGCGGCGAGGTCGGCGGCGTAGTTGACCGCGTGGTCGACCAGTTGATCGGCCGGCAGAACCGCGTTGACCATTCCCATCGCGTGTGCTTCTTCGGCGAGAACGACGCGGGCACTCAGCAACAAATCCATCGCGTTCGCGGTGCCGACCAGGCGCGGAAGCAACCAGCTCATGCCGTACTCGGCGATGAGGCCGCGACGTCCGAACGCCGTCGTGAACTTCGCGCCTGCAGCGGCGAAGCGAATGTCGCACGCGAGGGCCTGCACCATGCCGATGCCTGCACACGCGCCGTTGATCGCCGCGATGACGGGTTTGGGAACCGTCGTCGTGAACGACTGCAACTGCGAACCCGACGCCGCCTCGGCGCTCGGTGCACCGGCCGATGCTCCGCCGATCGACTGCAGCGCGTCCATGTCGGCCCCGGCGCAAAAGCCACGCCCCGCACCGGTGACGACGATCGCGCGGATTGCATCGTCGTCGGCGCACTGCTGCAGCAACGCGAAGTAGCGCGACGCCAGATCGGCGTTCCACGCGTTCATCCGGTCTGGACGATTCAGCGTGAGAAGTGCGACACCCTTTGCCGGTGTCGCGAAGAGAACTGTGTCAGTCGGATTCCCCATGGTCCGAGACGCTAGACGCGACACGGCGATCGGCCCGCACCAGAACCACGAATGCCGTTACCGACACGGCGAAGACGACGATCGAAACCCACTGGTTCAGGCGCAATCCCCCGGCCGCGTGAGCCGGATCGATGCGCAGGCCCTCGATGAAGAAGCGCATCGCGGTGTACCCCGCCGCGTACAGGAAGAACAGTCGGCCGGGCCGCAGTTCGCCGCGACGGTCGATCGCAATCAGGACGACGCACAGCACGATGCACCACAACGACTCGTACAGGAACGTGGGATGAAACGTGGTGCCCGGCGCGTAGCCGGCTGCGGCGGCCTTGGCGTCGCTGACCCGCAGTGCCCACGGGAGGTTGGTCGGTTTGCCGAACAGCTCTTGGTTGAACCAGTTTCCCCAGCGTCCAACTGCCTGGGCCGCTGCGATGGCTGGGGCGCTCGCCGTCACGACCGTTGCGACGGGCAGTCCCTTGCGTCGCGCCGCCCACATGCCGACCGGAACACCGAGCGCGATGCCGCCCCAAATTCCGAGGCCGCCCTCCCACACCTTCGGGATGTCGCCGAGTCGACCCGAGAATCGACTCCAGTCCGTGACGACGTGATAGAGGCGCGAACCGACGACCCCGGCCGGCACCGCCCACATTGCCAGCGACCCGATGTCGTCGGCATCGCCGACTCCGTGACGCTCGAGCCCCTTGCCCGCGATGCGCACCGCCAGGATCACCCCGAGGGCGATCATCAGGCCGTAGGCGTTCAGCCGAAGCGGACCGAGTTCGAGCGCATTCGACGAAGGGCTGGGGATGCTCGCGACGAGCGCCGCGGGCACCGTGAGCACCGTCATCGTCAGAGGCCGCAGACCCGACGGGCGAAGGCGACCGATCCGTCGAAAATCGTCTGCTTGTCGAAGTCCTGGGTGGCGACGTGGAAGCTGCGTTCGAGCATGACCCGCTCGACCGACCCGCCGTACGCGGCGGCGAGACGGTCGCTTTGTACGGGCTCGACCACGTGGTCGTTGACCGACGTATAGAGAAGGAGTGGAACGCGCGTCGCGGCGTACCGCGTGCTGAGCGGCGCGAGGCCCTCGCGCATGAACGACAGCAGCGGGCGTACCGGGGTGCCCGGATAGGCGTTCTCGGTGGTGTCGGGGTCGGCGATGTCGCTGCCGATGCCGGGGATGACCTCGGTACCGCCGTCGAGCATGCTCTGCAGGGTTGCCAGCATTTCGTCGGGCAACGCGAAGGTTGCGGGGTTGACGCACACGATGCCCTTGGTTTCCGGGTGGCGGTCGGCCAACCAGAGAGTGATCGATCCGCCCATCGACAGTCCCATGACAACGACGTTCTTCGTGCGCTTCGCCACACGCGCGTAGGCGGCATCGGCATCGCGGGTCCAGTCCGCCCATCCGGTCGGCAACATGTCATCGACCGACGTGCCGTGGCCGGCGAGACGCGGCATCTCGACATGGAAGCCTGCCGATGCGCACGCCTGCGCGAGACCACGCATCGAACCCGGGTTGCCGGTGAACCCGTGGACGACCACGACCCCGGCATCGAGATCACCCTCGTGCGACCACTCCTCTGCCCCATCCATCACTGCTGCGTGTGCCATTCGAACAGTGTACGCAGGTGGATGTCTACGCTCGTCGCGTGAACCGGAGCGCGCACCCGAGACGGGAACGCCGCAACGTCGACTTCTCTGCGCTCACCGCGGCCCTGCCGGTTCTCGCGCTGTTCCCCGCGTGGTACGTCGCGATCTCCTTCTTCTTTTTCGTCACGACACCACTTCTTGACCTGTCATATCCGTTGTTCCTCGTCGTCGCCGCGCTCGGCTCCGTCGTGATGTTCCTGCCACTCACCCAACGCGTCTTCGTCACGCGGATGCTCGGGGTGCGTCGGCTTCGGGCAGAGGAACGACGGCGCATCGAACCCGCGTTACGAATCGTCGCCGCATCGGCCGGCGCGACACGGCGCCGGTTCGTGCTGGCAATCGAGGATTCGGTTGAACTCAACGCGTTCGCGTGTGGCGGCCACATCCTGGTCGTCAGCTCGTTCGCGCTCGACCGCCTCGACGACGACGCGTTGACGGCCGTCGTTGCGCACGAGTTCGCCCACCACCTCGGCGCACACACGGTGGGACTTGCACTCGCACAGTGGTTCAGCCTTCCCGTTATCGCGTGTGCACGTCTCGGTTCGTTCCTGCGCCGGATCTCGGGTCGCATGATTCACCGCGTCGAAGGCGGATCCATCGTCGTGGTGTCCATCGCCAGGAGCGTCGCGTTCCTCATCGATGTCGTCGCACGGCTGTTCGAGTCGACCCTCGTCGCGGTGCAGCATCTGAACGACCGCGTCGGCCACGGCGCCGAATTTCGCGCCGACCGACGTGTCGTCGAAATGGGCTTCGGTCGCCAGCTCGTCACGGCGCTGACCCTCGTTGCCGACATCGACGGCTCCGCGCACTCGCGGAACGGTGACGCGCGGGAGAGCATCTATTCGTCTCACCCACCGGCCCGCACGCGGATCGCACGCATCGAGGCAATGCTGCGAAATCGTCGGCGATAGCCTCACGAACGTGCCCCCCGCACCCGCGATTCAGACCGTCGATTTGACCCGGCGGTTCGGTGACAAGACCGCCGTCGACGGTGTCAACCTTGTCGTGCGGTCGGGCGAAATCTACGGGTTCCTCGGACCCAACGGTGCGGGCAAGAGCACGACCGTCCGCATGCTCACGACCCTTCTCGCACCGAGCGCGGGCGATGCAATCGTGGCGGGCCACAGCGTCGTCACTCAAGCCGACGACGTGCGTCTGAACATCGGTGTCGCGCTGCAGGAGGCTGCCCTCGACCCGAAACAGACGGGGCGCGAACTTCTCGACATGCAGGGCCGTCTTTACGGTCTCGACAAGACGCAGCGTGCCGCACGTGTCGATGCGCTGCTCAAACTCGTCGACATTGGCGACGCGATCGACGAATACGTTCGCACCTACTCGGGCGGCATGAAGCGACGACTCGATCTCGCCGCTGCGTTGGTGCACCAACCCCGTGTGCTCTTTCTCGACGAACCGACGACGGGTCTCGACCCCGTCAGCCGCGCCAAGGTGTGGGAAGAGGTGCGCTGGCTGAACCGCGAGCTCGGCATGACGATTTTCCTCACGACGCAATACCTCGAAGAAGCCGACGAGCTTGCCGACCGCGTGGGCATCATCGACCACGGCCGCATCGTTGCCGAGGGAACGCCCGAAGACCTCAAGCGGTCGATCGGCGACGACGTCATCGTCGCGCGCGTGAACGAACCGGGTGAACGTTTCGTCGCGGGTCTCTCGGCGATCCACGGCGTGACCAACGTCGAGATCGGCGGCGACGAGATCGTCGTGTCGGCAACGAACGGAGCCGGCGTCGTCAGCGAGGTTGCCGTCACGCTCCGCGATGCTGGCGCCACCGTCGCTTCGCTCACCCTGCGGACGCCGAGCCTCGACGACGTCTTCCTCCACGCAACCGGCAACCGAATGGAGCCGACAAAGTGAGCGCGGCGGAATCGACGATGGCCCGCAAGGCGGGTTTCCTCCACGATCTCGGCGCCGTGTCGTTGCGTGCGATCCGACTGACCGCGCGCGATGCCGAGGCGGTTGGGCCCGCGCTCGTCGTTCCGTTGTTCTTCCTCATCGTCAACATCGGCTCCCTGCAGTCGTTCGTCGAACGTGGGTTCCCCGAGGGGTTCGATTTCAAGGCGTTCCAGTTGCCCGTTGCCTTGGTGTTCGCGGTGACGGGCATCTCGCGTGCCGGCTCGCTGGTCATCGACATCCAGGACGGTTACCTCGACCGGCTTCTCCTCACCCCGATCCGCCGGCACACGCTTCTCCTCGGCCTGATGGTCGCGGACTTCGTCGTCGTGTGCATCATGGCCGTTCCGGTCGTTCTTCTTGGTCTGGTTCTCGGCGTCGGCTATGACACCGGTGTCGCCGGTGCCGCATTGTTCGTGTTGCTCGGCGGCCTGTGGGGCCTTGCGTTCACCGGGTTCCCGTATGCGATCGCGCTGAAGACCGGCAACCCCATCGCGGTGAACAACGCGTTCCTCCTCTTCTTCCCGTTCGCGTTCCTCACCACGGCGTACGTTCCGCAGCAGGCGCTCACCGGCTGGCTCAGCACCGTTGCCAACTACAACCCGACGACGTACCTGCTCGATGCGCTTCGTTCGCTCATCTACGGCGGCTGGGATGCCGCGGCGCTCGCCAAGGGGTTCGCTGCGGTGGCCGGGGTTGCGGTCGTGTCGTTTTCGCTCGCGTTCGCGGCCCTGCGCGGAAGGGTGTCGCGGAACAAATGACGGCGCCCGTCGACTCCCCTTTTCTCGTCGCTGCAAAAGGTGAACGCGCACGTCACACGCCCGTGTGGTTCATGCGCCAGGCCGGCCGCAGCCTTCCCGAGTACCGCGCACTTCGCGGCGAGGGAAGCATCCTCGACGCGATCAAGCGACCCGATCTTGCTGCGGAGTTCACTCTGCAGCCGGTGCGTCGCTACGGGGTCGATGCGGCGGTTCTCTACAGCGACATCGTCGTCTCGTCGCACGCCGTCGGCTTCGGAATCGACGTCGCACCGGGTACCGGCCCCGTTGCCGAGACGCCCTTGCGCGGGCGCGACGACCTCGGACGTCTGCGTGCACTCGACGCCGAAACCGACATGGGCTACGTGCTCGAGACCATCGACATCCTCGTGAACGAACTCGATGTTCCGCTGCTCGGCTTCGCCGGTGCACCTTTCACGGTGGCCAGTTACCTGATCGAGGGTCGCCCCAGCAGAACGTACGAACACACGCTGGCGATGCTGCGCGGCGACGCATCGCTGTGGCACGCGGTGATGGAACGCCTGACACAGCACGCGGTGAACCTGGTCGACCGGCAACTCGTCCACGGCGCCCAGGCCTTCCAGATCTTCGACAGTTGGGTCGGAGCACTCGATGTCGACACGTATCGCGGCGCGGTTCTGCCGCACATGGTCACCCTGTTCGCCGAACTGCGCCGTCTGCATCCCCAGGTTCCCGGCATCCACTTCGGCGTTGGTTGTTCGCATTTGCTCGAGGCGATGCACGAGGCCGGTGCCGCGGTGCTCGGCGTCGACCAAACGATTCGCCTCGACGAAGTACGTCGGCGCGTCGGCAGCGACGCCGTGCTGCAGGGGAACCTCGACCCAGCGGCGGTTCTCGCCGGACATGACGCGGCCATTTCGGCAACCGACGACGTTCTTTCCGCGAACGGTGGGCACGCCGGTCACATCTTCAACCTCGGCCACGGCGTGACGCCGCAGTGCGACCCCGACGTTCTCGCCGCAGTCGTTCGACACGTTCACGAAAGGACACGCAGATGATCGCCGTTCTCCTGATGGCATACGGCACGCCGCGCAGCAAGGAAGAGATCCTTCCGTACTACACCGACATCCGTCGTGGTCGGCCGCCGACCGACGAACTGTTGGCCGAACTCACCGGCCGCTACGAGGCGATCGGTGGACTGTCCCCTCTTGCCGCACTCACCGAGGCGCAACGCGATGCACTCCAGCGCGAACTTGACGCGCGTTCACCGGGCCGATTCCGCGTGTGGCTCGGTCTCAAACACGCCAATCCGATGATCGAAGAAGCTGTCGGTGAAATCGCGGCAAGCGGCGCGGAGAAAATCGTGTGCCTCGTGCTCGCCCCGCACTATTCCACCTACAGCATCGGCCAGTACGTCGGGCGTGCCACGGCCGCCGCGGAACCGCACGGCATCCCGGTGGTCAGCGTCGATTCATGGGCAACCGAAACCGCCTTCGTCGACTTCATCGCAAACGACCTGCGCACGAAGCTTGCCGACATGCCCGCGGCGACGCGGGTGCTGTTCACCGCACATTCGCTGCCGCAACGCATCATCGACGGCGGTGATCCCTATCCGAACGAGTTGCGCGCCACTGCCACCGCCGTCGCCGACCGGCTCGGCCTCCGCGAGGGCGAACAATGGTCGATCGCATGGCAGTCGGCGGGCCGCACGCCGGAACCGTGGATCGGGCCCGACATCCTCGAAGTCATCGACCAACTCGCCGGCGACGATGCAGACGTCGACGGCGTCGTCGTGTCGGCGGTCGGGTTCGTCGCCGATCACCTCGAGGTCCTGTACGACCTCGACATCGAGGCCCGCAAGCATGCCGAAGCGCGCAGCCTGTCGTTCGCGCGAACGACGTGCGTCAACGACGACCGAGCCGTGATGGAAGCGCTCGCCCAACGCGTGATCGGACTCGTTGAGTGACCGAACGCTCCGGTGAACGACGCGTCGTCATCGTCGGCGCCGGCATCACCGGGCTCGCCTGCGCCCATCGGATTCTCCACGGTGATCCCTCGATCTCGGTGACCGTCCTCGAATCTTCGGGTCGCACCGGAGGTCTCATCCGCACCAGTCCATTCGCCGGTCACGTCCACGTCGACGAAGCAGCTGATGCCTTTCTGTTGCGCAACCCCGCGGCGCGTCGACTGGCCGACGAGGTCGGACTGTCGGGACTTCTCACCTCGCCGGCCAGCGGGCATGCGTCGGTTTGGCACGGACGATTGCACCGACTGCCCGAGAACCTGCTGCTCGGTGTTCCAACCAACGTTCTCTCGCTCGCCCGCTCTCGCCTCATCTCGCCCTTGGGCAAGATGCGCGCCGCGCTCGAACCTCTCCTGCCCCGCACGGCACTCGACGACGACTGCCTCGGACGCTTGATACGACGACGTTTCGGCAACGAGGTTCACGAGCGACTCGTCGACCCGCTGGTCGGCAGCATCTATGCGGCCGACACCGACGACTTCTCGCTTCAGGGAATGCCACAACTGTACGAGTTGGCCCTCGAGGGTCGCAGCCTCCTCCTTTCCGCCAGGCGTCGACCGAAGGCACCGCCCGTCAGCCCCGACAATCCGGTCTTCGCCGCGCCGGTCGCCGGTATGCAGGCGTTGACCGACGCGGTCCACTCCGAAGTCGTGCGACTCGGCGGCGTGGTTCACACGGGTCGCACCGTTCGCTCAATTACAAAATCAACCGGTGGTTTGTCGGTGCACTGCGACGGAGTCGCTGCACTCGATGCGGACCACGTCGTGTTGTGCTCGCCCGCACGAAGCACCGGCGCGTGGTTGACGGAGTCGGCGCCGCAAGCCGGTCGATTGCTCACTTCGTGGCAGCACGCCTCGGTGGTGATGGTCGCCCTGGCGTTTCCCCGTCGGGCGATGCCGAAGACCGCAACGGGCAGCGGATACCTGGTGCCGAAGCCCGACCAACGATTCGTCACCGCGGTGTCCTTTGCGTCGCAGAAGTGGGCTCACCTCGACGACGGCGAGAATGCGGTACTGCGCGTGTCGCTCGGTCGTGACGGGATGCCACTCCACCAGCACTCCGACGAAGAACTTCTTTCCTTTGCACTCGCCGACCTGAAGATGCATCTCGACATCGACATCACGCCGCGGGACGTTCGCCTGACACGGTGGGTCGACAGTTTCCCGCAATACCGCCCCGGACACTTCGAGCGCGTCGCCCATGTCGAACGACACCTCGCCGACGAACTGCCGAACGTCCACCTTGCCGGTGCCAGTTACAGGGGTATCGGTGTCCCCGCGTGCGTTCAGCAGGCCAACACCGTTGCCGAGCGAATACTCACGCAAACGGGCTGACTTTCTTGCCACAATGGCGGTCGTGAGCGGGACGCACGATTCACGAAGACGACATCGCAGCATCGTCGCACTCATCGTCGTTCTCGCGGCGCTGGTCCCGACCGCTTCGGCGGCTTCGGCCGGAGGGCCGCGGGTCGGCCGCACGTTGGCAACGATCTCGATTCCCGCGATCGACATCAAGGTGAGCCTGGTGTACGGAATCACCGACGATGCGCTTTCAAGAGGCCTCGGCTTGTGGCCGGGAACCGCGTTACCCGGCAAACCCGGCAATGCGGTCATTGCGGGACACCGCACCACCCACGGCGCACCGATGCGCGACATCGACCGACTGCAGGTGGGCGACCGCATTTTCGTCACGTCGGTCGGCGCCACTGCAACCGTCTACGAATACCGCATCACCAAACGCCAGATCGTGAAGCCCGACGCAATGTGGATCACACGAAAGACTCGCCAACCGACCCTCACGATCTTCGCGTGTCATCCCCCGCATTCGATTTCCTACCGATTCGTCGTCTTCGCGAAGTTGATCTCCACACGCACCCTCGGCCTCGAGTGACGACCCAACAATCACGCTCCGACGTCGCGAAGTCCGTCGCGGCAGGCTGTCTCGTCGCTCTCTCCATGCCGCCGTGGGGATGGTGGCCACTCGCTTTCGTCGGCATCGCGTGGCTGCACCGCCTCGGAACGCGCGCCGGAACCAGGAAGCGCGCATTCCTCTCGGGAACACTTTTCGGTATCGGATGGCTGCTGCCCGCAACGGCATGGATGTGGTTCATCTCTGCTCCCGGCTGGATCGTGGTTGCACTGATGTACGCCTTGCTGCACGGCGCGGCCGAGGCGGTCGTCTGGGACATCCGGCGGGTATCGCTGCGACCGCTTGCCCACGTGCTCGTCGAGGCCGTGCGCTTTTCCTGGCCGTTCGGCGGAATTCCTCTCGCCTCAATCGCCGTCTCGCAGTCGCAGAGTCCGGCCGCACCTCTGGTTCGCATCATCGGCGCAATCGGCATCACGTGGTTCGTGTGGCAGCTCGCAACCAACCTCGTCGAGCGACGCAGACACGTCCTCTCGCTCGCCCTCGCAGCGATCGTCGTCGTTGCAGTGGCACCAACCGGACGCGCAATCGACGGCAAGCCGCAGGTACGCATCGCGGTCGTCCAGGGCGGTGGTCCGCAGGGAACCCGTGCAATCAACACCAAGGCGCGGGTCGTCCACGAGCGACACCTCGATGTCACGCGGCAACTGTCCGCCGACGAGCGGATCGACCTCGTCGTTTGGCCCGAGAACGTGATCGACGTGAAAGAGTTCGCGGTATCACGTGAGTACCGCGAGATCGTCAGCGAGAGCCGGCGTCTTGACGCACCGTTCCTTGTCGGAGTCACCGAGGATGCAGGCCCGAGGAACTTCACGAACGAACAGGTCGTCGTGATGCCCGACGGAACCATCGGCGACGTGTACGAAAAGGTTCGTCGTGTTCCGTTCGGCGAGTACATCCCCATGCGTGGCGTACTGCGCGCGATCGGTGCACCGGTCGACCAGGTTCCGCACGATGCAGTCGCCGGAACCTCGACCGCGATGCTGACGGTGCCGCTGTCGCGTTCCACCATCAGCGGTGATCGCGTCGGTGAACTGCGCATTGCTACGCCCATCTCGTGGGAGATCTTCTTCGGCGGCCGGGTGAACGAAGGCGTGGAACTCGGAGCGTCGGTGATCGTGAATCCGACCAACGGATCGTCGTACCGCGGCACGATCCTGCAAACACAGCAACTCGCCGCGTCACGTCTGCGTGCGATCGAATCGGGCCGCTGGGTCGTTCAGGTGGCACCAACCGGGTACTCGGGTTTCATCTCAAACGAGGGCAACGTTGTCGAACGCACACGCATCGGCGAACCCGCAGTCTCGATCGTCGACGTTCCCCTGCGCGCCGGCCGCACGTGGTACTCGCACCTCGGCGACGCACCATTCATCATCGTTCTCCTCTTGTTCTTCGCCCTCGTGCTGCGGGGTGGACGGCGCGCTTCGATTACCGGGCGGTAGCATCGTTCCTCTATGAATGAGGCGGTCGACCCGAACGGCCCGCTGCGCATCGCCTACCTCACCTACCGCGGCAAGCCGCACGTCGGTGGTCAGGGCGTGTACACCCGCCACCTCACCAAGGCCTTGGTCGACCTCGGCCACCACGTCGAGGTGTACGGCGGCCAGCCGTACCCGGTGCTCGACCCTCGCGTTCCCTTGCACCAACTCCCCAGCCTCGACATCTTCAACGACCTCTATCCCGGCCGATTCCCCGCGTACTGGGAACTGAAGAACTGGCCGAACGTCGTCGAGGCTGCCCAGTTCCTGAAGGGCACGTTCGGCGAGCCCAAGGCGTTCAGCATGCGCGCATACCGCGCGCTGAAGGCGCGGGCGCACGACTTCGACATCGTCCACGACAACCAGTGTCTCGGTGACCACATCCTGAAGATCGAAAAACTTCTTCCGACAATCGTCACGCTGCATCACCCGATCACGAAGGACCGCCAACTCGAGCTCAGCCACACGAAGAGCCCCTACAAGCGCTTCGGCATCAGCCGCTGGTATTCGTTCGTGAAGATGCAGGGCAAGGTCGCTTCGAAGATGCCGCGCATCGTCGTCGTCAGCGAGAACTCCATCAAGGACATCCACGACGACATGGGCGTATCGCTCGACCGCATGCGCCTGGTCCCCGTCGGCGTCGACCCCGATCTCTTCAAACCGGTCGCGGGCGTCGCGCGCGAACCGGGACGCCTGATCACCACCGCGTCAGCCGACGTGGCGCTGAAGGGCCTTTCGTACCTGCTCGAGGCGATGGCCAAGTTGCGCACGGAACGCAACGTCCGCCTCACCATCATCGGCAAGCCGAAGCCGGGCAAGAGCGCCGACCTCATCGATTCGCTGGGCTTGCGCGACGTCATCGACTTCGTGTCGGGCGTACCCGACGAACACATCGTCGAGCTGTACGCGCGGGCCGAACTCGCCGTCGTACCCAGCCTGTACGAAGGTTTCAGCCTTCCCGCCATCGAGGCGATGTGTACCGGAACGTGTCTCGTCGCGACCGATGGCGGCGCACTTCCCGAAGTCACGGGCACCGACGGAGAAACCGTGTTGCAATGCCGCGCGGGCGACGTCGATTCGTTGGTCACCGCACTGCGTCGCGGGCTCGACGATGCCGAACTTCGCGCCCGCGTCGGGTCCGCCGGTCGACAGCGCGTCGTCGAGCGCTGGAGTTGGCGCCACTGTGCGGCGCTCACCGTCGAGCAGTACCGCGAGGTTCTCGACATGCCCCACAACCGCGCCCGTGCAGGTCGCAGGGGTCGCTGAATGTTGACGGTTCGATTCGATCGCCTCGGACTGAAATCCGGGGACCTGTTCCTCGACGCCGGTGCCGGCTTCGGACGACACGCCTTCGAGGCCGCGCGTCTCGGTGCACGGGTGGTGGCGCTCGACTACGCGAACGACGAGGTCGTCGGCACCCGCAACACGTTTGCGGCGATGGCTCTGGCGAACGAGATTCCGGCCGACCGATTCGTCTCGGGCCTGCGCGGCGATGCGACACGCCTTCCGTTCGCCGACGCCACGTTCGACTGCGTCGTGACGTCCGAGGTTCTCGAGCACATCCAGGCCGACACCGATGCAATCGCCGAACTGCACCGTGTTCTGAAACCGGGCGGCATGCTTGCCGCCACCGTGCCCACGTGGTGGCCCGAGAAGATCAACTGGATGCTGTCCGACGAGTACCACGCGCCGAAATCGATCGGCGGTCACGTGCGCATCTACTCGGCGACGGAACTGAAGGCAAAACTGCGCGCAGCGGGCTTCGCAATCGCGGGGCAACATCACGCCCACGCGCTGCACAGTCCGTACTGGTGGTTGCGTTGTGCCGTCGGGCCGCGCAACGAGAACCACCGCGCGGTTTCCACGTATCGCCGCTTCCTCGAATGGGACATCATCAACCGCCCGAAGTCGATGCAGGTCGTCGAGCGTGCGCTCAGTCCCGTCATCGGCAAGAGCTACATCGTCTATGCGCGCCGCGAACCCGCCGCGCACGCGGTCGGAGCCTCGCGGTGAAGCACGACCTCACGATCCCCGGTGTGGTCACCCACGCTGAATTGCAAGCAACGGCCGAGTCGATTGCGCGACTGCAACTTCCCAACGGAATGATTCCGTGGTTCGACGGCGGACACTGCGACCCCTGGAACCACGTCGAAACCGCGATGGCGCTCGACACGCTCGGCCTCCATCACGAGGCACGGCGCGCCTACGAATGGCTCGCGTCGACGCAGCGCGACGACGGTGCGTGGCACAACTACTACCTGCCCAACGGTTCCATCGAAGATCCGAAGCTCGACACCAACGTGTGCGCGTACGTCGCCGCGGGGTTGTGGCACCACTGGCTCTGCACCGGCGACCTGGCGACCGTGAAGAACCTGTGGCCCACGGTCAGTGGCGCGCTCGAATGGGTCCTCGCCCACCGCCGCGCCGACGGCACCGTGCTGTGGGCACGCGAAACCGATTCGCAACCATGGGACTACGCACTGCTCACCGGATCGTCGTCGATCCGCCACTCGCTGCGCTGCGGGGCCATGCTCGCCGCGCTCGTCGACGACCATCCCGACCACCTGCTGCGCGCGGCCGATGCCATCGACCGCGTGGTGCGCACCGACCTTCGCGCCTTCGAGCCCAAGGAGCGATGGGCGATGGACTGGTACTACCCAGTGATGACCGGTGCGATGGAGGGACCGCAAGCCAAGGACCGACTCGCTTCGATGTGGGACGTGTTCGTCATGGTCGACAACGGAG
>CAYFNP010000012.1:0-16877 GCA_964344425.1 uncultured Bifidobacterium sp.
ACGGAAAATTCGGAAACGCCCAACCATTCAGCTGCGGCTGCATCTTCGACGCCACAGCACCCGACGGAGCCGGCGCCGCATCACCACCACCCGACGACGCACCACCACCGCCACCAGAAGACGACGAACCACCACCGCCGCCACACGCGGCAAGCAACACCAGACACGCGCCGAGAAGCAGGCCCACTGCCCGTGAACGCTTCCCGGTCACCACCCCTCGATTTTATGGCAGTAAACGTGACTAAATCACGTCGCCCAGGACGGATTGTTCCGACCGTCGGCTCGCCATCTCCCCCCGTCGTGCGGAGGAAAACCTCTTTCGCCGTGCGAAATCCCGATTGTATTTCAGCCACTTGTTCTCGCCGAACAAGTTGGCGGACGCCGTCGCTCGGTTCGAAGCAAATCGCAGGCTCAGCCCTGAGCAGCCGGCGAGAGACGAGCCCAGGCTTGCGCCACACAGGCCCCGACCTTGGAACCTGCGGAAATCCCCATCGGGTAGTGGATTCCGGCGAACAAGCGGGACTGGCTCGCCTCGTCGGCAGCCGCCATGTATGAGGTGAAGGTGCGGGGTTCGATCTCGAAATCAGATCGTGAGGGGCCAGTCATCCCCCACCCCGGGTCGGTGAATTTTCTGTCTCCCAGATAGCGCGTGATGACGGTCGCTGCGGCGCGGGAAATCGCCGAGTGACCCGATGGGTACTCGGGGAATGCGGGCGTGACCAGGTATGACGACCATGAAGGATCGGAGCGTTGCAGCACAGTAATCGGACGCTCGACGAGCCACTTGTACTTCTCACGCCAGACGACGATGAACGTGTCCGCAACGACCATCGACACATCTGCAGCAAGATGAACGAGTTCGTCGACGGAAGCACCGTTTCGTCGACCTTCTTCGAGAGCAAGGATGAACCAGTGTCCCGAGGGGGTTCCCGTCCGCCCGCGACCATCGTCCCAGAAACGCGCGATTGATTGTTGCTCGGTCGTCAGATTCTTCGCGACATCGGCGACTTGGTTCGCCTGGTCTTGATACGGCGAGTCAGTCGGGCCCGAACGTTCGGGGGCGCCAAGCGTGCACTTCTTCGTTGACGAACGGAACGTGCGCAATGTGCCCCAGCCCGGTTCAATCGCAGGTTGATAATTCGGTGGAGTTGGCGCCCAGATGCCTGGCCCCTTCGTCGTGGGTGGTTTGATGTCGGGCAATGCCTCGATGCCGTCGGACGCGACGTATGCGAGCACTGCACCGGCAACTTCGATACCGAACGTAGAGGAGTCGACGACCACCTGCGGATCGAGTTCCCTCGAAACGGCTGCGAGCGCCTCGTCACGCGCGCTACCGAACGTCGACTTGTCGGCCGTGAGTTTGAAGAGCGTTCTCTCAACCGTTGCCGCAGCAACGATCGCCGCCACGATCGGCTCGACCTTCGCGGCTGGTTCGGGAAGTTCGAGGCCATCGGGAACCGACGACGAACGAGTAGAAGACGACGCGTCCCACGCAGCAACCAAACCAAGCCCGGCTGCTGCGTACAGCCGACTCGATCGTGGTGCGCTGAGTCGATCACGGGCGATTCGGGCTGCGAGTTCTTCGAGAACCCGCACCACTCCGTCGACACCGCGGGTGTCGGGTTGTGGAGTCGATGCCGCCACTGCGGACACCGGCATCAGTACCGCAAGGGCAACGAGCATCGCTGGAAGACGTCGCTTCAGCATTTCGGTGCACCGATCGATCCATCGGGCAACGTGGTGTTGCACAACACGGCAAGAGCAAGTTCGGGCCCGCCCGACGCGGCCTCGAGCGTGGCGTCGGTGAGGAACGTCCCGACGAACGATGCCCCCGTGAGTTTCGCCCTGAGAAGACTGGTGCTGCCTAAGCGTGCACGGTCGAGAATGGCCGACTGCAGACTGGCATCGTCGAATGTCGACCACTCAACCACTGCATCGGTCAGATTCGCCTTGGCGAGGTTCGCTCCAAAGAAATTCGCATGCGAAAGCTTCGCGCCCATGAGATTCGCATCGGTGAGGTTTGCGCGACGGAAGTCGATTCCGTTCAGATCGAGACCGCGAAGGTCAGCTCCGACAAGATCGGCTCCGACACATGTTGCACGCGGAGCAGGCGCACACTTCGTCGCGACCGGCGCGGTGTCATCAACCGTGTCGACCGAGGCTCTCCCACCGCACGAGACCAAGAAACCAACGAACGCGAGCGACATCGAGGCGAGACAACGGAGGGAAGATTTCATTTTGACGGCTCGTCGATTTCTATGGTCTGATTGAGAACGACATCGGTCATTTCCACCGAACGCTTTGTGGTCGGAAAGTCGACCCTGAGACGTGCGAGCGGACCCGCGAAGTTGCCCAGCCCCACGTGCACGGTGTGTGAGTCCTGCGTGAAGAGGCGACCTCCACCACCCACGAGGAACTTCTGGGGTGCGCCGTCTTTCGTTGGCCACACGGTGACGATCGCGCCGTACGCGTCGAAATTGGACTTCGTTCCCCTAACCCGAACCTTGAGCCATGAACCGACTGCAGAGGTCACGTTGTGGAAGAAGAGAGGGGTCTCGGTGTCACGCGTGATGAAGAGGTCCTGTCGTCCATCGTTGTCAGCGTCGAACGCAAGAACGCCCTTGCTCGGCAGCCGATTCGTGAACCCGAGTTGTTTCGCCACCTCGGTGTACGTGCCGGTGCCATCGTCGCGCCAGTAGAAGATCGGATCGTCGTGATGACATGGCTCGCGCGGAATGAAGATCCCCGCCGCAGACACGAGGTCGCGACGTCCGGCATTCGTCGGATCAAGCGTTGTCGCCCCCCAACCCCAACCGCCCGACCGAACGCCTGCACGGTCGGTGTCGTCGATGAACTTGCGTTCTTTGTCGTACAGGTAGAACCGGCTCCCGGTTCGCACGTAGGGATCGCACGTGTCCTGCGACATGATCGAGGTGATGAACATGCCGAGTCGTTGTTCGGGGCCGAAGAACGCGATCACGCTCCCCATGCCGTTTTCTTCGCGACCCAACTTGGTGGGCACCATCGTCGGCGTTCCATCGGCGAATGTTCCGTTGCCGTTGTTCCAGAAAAAACGACTCGTGTTGTAGTCGGAGATGATCGACAAGTCCGGAAATCCATCGCCGTCGAAATCGGTGAGCGTCGAACTCCACGAGTAGACGGCGTCGAATCGTGAGTCGATTGACACCCCGGCCGAGTCTGTCACGTCCTGGAAATGTCCGGGCTTCCCCTCCGCCCCGAGGTTCTTGAAGAGCCGCGAATGTGAAGGCACACCGAATCGGGTGACGGTTGCCAACTGCCACTCGTTGAGGTGCACGTCGATCCAACCATCGTTGTTGTAGTCGCCGACGGCTACACCCTGTCCCGAATGTGGCCGGCCGTCGAGACCCGCTATACCACGCATCTTTGCTTCGTCGACGAAATGGCCCTTGCCATCGTTCATCAACAGGTACGTCGACTTCCCCGCCGTCGTGGTGAGAATCAGATCAGGGTCACCATCCCTGTCGACATCGGCGAAGCCGACGCCGTTGGTGCTCTGGTCGAGTGATTCGAAACCCGACCCCTTCGTCGCATTGCGGAACTTGGGTCGACCGGGCGTACTCACGTTCAGGTACAGAAGTGGAGTGTTGTACATGCGCGTCATGACGATGTCATCGAGTCCATCGCCATTGACATCGACTGCTGCTGCCCCGCCGGTGAGTTCTTCGGGCTCGCACTCCTGGTTGGCGATGATGTTCACCTTCGGCGGCACGAGATCGGGAAACTTCTTGAAGATCTCGTTTGCGTTGTACATACACGGGCCGTCGACCACGCGGCGACCCTGACGGTCGACGAAGCCGGCCGACTTCGCGGATTCGACGAAGCCCGGCGTCGCCGCGGGCTCGACCGCATCGACGGTGAGCCGAGGTCCGCCGCCACATGCAGAAAGTGGCGCCACCAGCGCACACAGCGCGAGCGGCACCACTTTCCGAACTCGGACCATTGGGATGTCAGGCCCGGATCAGCGGATGTTGAAGTCGTAACCCAGGATGCGAACCTTGATGCTGAATGGATTGGTGCTGATACCGAGTCCGATGCTGACACGGCCGCCCCAGCCGCCGTATCCACATTCGGGGTAGCCACCCCACCATTTGCTCACCCACCAGCACGTGATCCAGCGGCTTTCACCGTATGCCTCGCCCCAAACGCTGACCGCGACGTACGGCGAGTAGCTGGTAACCGTGAGGCTCGCTGCGAAGTTCGCACCGAAACGGAATTCACCGATACCGATGGAGAAGCCTGTACTCCACGACGCACTTGCACTGACGACGAACTTGAACGAACCGTCGGAATTGATGTTTCCATCAACATCGAAGTTGAAGCCGAGGACCTTGGCCCAACCGTCGAGGGTCATGTACGTGCCGACCTTCGTGCGGATGGTTTCGATCACGTACGGGACTTGGATGTTCCAGCAGGACTTGAAGATGCAGAGCTGCTGTGTCCGCGATCCCATGCGGGCCGAGGTCGTGAAGTTACCGAGTTTCAGCTTCGCCCCGGCGCTGACTCCGGGGAGGCTGAGGCCGACGTCGATGTTCGTTTCGAACGTGCCGTCGCCACCGACCCACAGCGAACCGCTGCCCTTGATGACACCTGCGATGTTCGCCGTCAGAGCAACGTACATACCGGCCTGACCGGGCTCGTTCGAGAACCGGAACTGACCCGACAGACCACCAAGACCGGCAGCGTTGAGCGCCGCACTACCGCTGACGGTGAAGCGCATGCCACCGTTGCTGCTGTAGAAGTTGCCGCTGAAGGCAACGTTGACAGCGCCCATCACCGAGATGGTGGTGTTCAACGAGAACGCCCAGTTCGAGCCGTTCTTCGAACCGCTGACCGAAACGTTGGCCGTGAAGCCGACGAGGTTCAGGTTGCCCGATCCGGTGAAGCTGAAGTTGCCGTCGGATCCGAAGGATCCCGCGACGCTGAGGCTGCCGCCGATGTCTCCCGAGCCGATGTTGAACGACGCGCTGAAGTCGGCGTACACCAGGTTCTGGGCACGCCCGATCACCACCGACCCCGAGGCCGCGAAGCCACCGAGGTTGATGCTGATGTTCGTTGCCGCGAAACGGAAGTCGCCGGCCGAGGCCGCAACGGCTTGACCTTGGCGGTTCGGAATGGTGACGCCTGCTGCCGCCTGCCAAACAACCTGGCCACTGATCTGGGCGGTGAACACACCGCCGATCGCGACGGTTCCGGTGATCGACACCTGGTTGCCGTCGAGACGTCCGGTGACTCGGCCGAAGTCGTATCCGGCAACCGAGCCCTTTGCGTCGAACGCGATGACCGGCGCTTCACCCTTGTTGTAACGCAGGCTGAAGTTGCCTTCGATCGTCACCACCGAAGCAACGGTTCTCTTCGCGTAGATATCCGCGGAGAGCGACTGCAGCTGGTAATTCGCCATCACGAGCGCGACATCGATCTTGGTTGCACTACCAAGGAAAGTGAAGTCACCACTGGCCTTGACCGTGGCTGTTCCCTTCGCCGGTTTGATACTCATGTTGAGCTGTGCGGATCTGATTTCGACAATCGATGGAACGATGATCAGGTTGTCGATACTGCCGGTCATGTCGATGTACGGGCCGTCGGAAGTATTGATACCGACCTTGCCCGACACCTTCACCGATGTCGAACCGATTGTCACTCCACCCGCAAAGGCGACGAAGTTGTCGGTCGGCGAAACCTTCACCTGCAATGTCGTCTGGTCGAGTTGTACCGGACCGGCCTTGAACGCACCGATCGAGAGGCTCGCCTCGAGTGAGAACGGGCTCGTGCCGATCTTGGCGCGCACATCGACCGGCGTACCGAGAACGGTGCCAACGAAACCAGCCGAAATACCAGGCTCGAGCACCTGGTTCCCAACCTGGCAGCCGAGCGGCGCGATCGTGAGATCCATGAACGTCGACGTCAGGACGCCGCCACCCACGTTGATCACCTTCGCCGTACCCGCGCTAATGGTGCGACCATCGGCGCCGAGGGTGCCCGCCTTGAACTGGAAGCACGGCTTCGTCACGTCGATGTTCGCCATCAGACGAATTGCAACGCCGGCATCCATGCCGAGCGGGCTGCGCCATGAAGACGGCAGTTCCGCGGTCGCTGCCAATCCGAGGGTCGGCAGCGGAATCGGCGTCGTCGCGAAGTTGATGCCGAGCTGAATCGCAACGTCGGACAAAGTGAGCCCACTGATGCCGAAAGCGTTGGTCCACTTGTACGGCAAGCCGGTGACTTCATCGAGACCAAGGCTGAGCGCAATCGAGATTGCAGTGGTCGACACCGTGCCGCGCACTTCGAGCGGAATCGGCGAACCGCTGCCTGTTTCGAAGAGGATGTTGCCGATGAGGCTGAGTGACGGGGTCGGGCTTCCTCCGATTTCGACACCAATGCTCTTGAAGCGCATCGACAGCGAGCTCGTCTTGAACACGTACCAAGTCGACGGCATCGGCAGCATGATCCGAAGTGTCGGCAGCTTGCCGCTGGCAAGATCCTTCAACGGCACCGTCACCGGCACGACGTCGAGACTCGGCTGGTTCACCATTCCCTTCAACCAACCCGGCACCTTGAAGCCGGCGAGCAGCGTCGGGTTATTCAGCGGGATGTCAACCTTTCCGAGTGCCGGAGCAGTCGGAAGAGTGACGCCCATGGCGGCGTAGGTCGAGAACGCGAACGACGCGTTGGTGAGCGTCGGGCCACCGGGGATCGGCGTCCAATCGTTCAGGCCACCGCTGACGATGACACCCTGCGCCGAAAAGACGGCGCCCATGGTGAGAGTGGTGCCCAGTACATCGGCACTTCCAGAGACTGACGCTGAGAGGGCGCTCTTCACGTTGTCGTACGCGACGGCGAGAGTCGGCGCCTTGATCGTGACTCCGGTGGTGACCGGAATGTCGGCGAAGACTGCCTTCAGTTCGGACTTGTCCTTGGTGAACGTTCCCGTGAGGGTTGCCGGGGTCGTGTATCCCTGACCAACGTTGACCGACACCTTGCCCGTTGCCATGAACGCGAGTGCGCAGCTGGCACCGACCTGGCACGTCGCTGTGATCGACGCACCGGGCTCACTAATCTTCACACCCGGGCCGGAAGCGGTTCCGACCGGGTACCAATCAGAGGTGCCCTTGAACGAGAGGCTGAAAGTGCGCGTTGCATCCTTCCGGGTCATCGACCCGGTGAGGTTGCCGAGCGGCAGGTTGAGACCACTGAACGGCGACCATGTGGTGGTTCCACCAGTTGGCTTCAATGAAACCGAGAAGCCGTAGTCAGTGGCCGACTTGTAGTCGAGAGCGAAGCCGAGGACGATCGGCGTCGACGGCGTCGAGATTTCGATGTCGCCCGTTCCGCTTGCCTGTACCGAGCCCGAGGCGTTGCTGAGCTTCAGGTCGAGCGACGCGACCTTGACGCCATCGACCACCGTGAGCGGTTGCTTCACCTTGGCGGTGATCGTGTAGGTCAGATTCTTGCCCGCTCCTTCACGAGAAAAGGCACCTGACAGTTCGGTCGCATCGGAGCTGTAACTCGCGCTCAGCGAAAACGCACCGGTCGCGAGGGTCATGCTGCCCTCCACCTTCACCGCACCGAAGGTGAGGCTCTGGCTACCTGACAACTGCTTGACGACGTCGGGCATCGGCATCGACAGCGCGAGCTTCGGCATACCTGCCGGGAGATTCACTGCCGGAAGCGACGGGAAGTTCGGAACTTTCGGCGTCCAGTTGATGCCGGTGATACCTGCGGGGACCTTGAGGGCCCACGCGAACTGACCGCCATCGAAACCGATGTCGGAGCCCGGGAAGTTGAACTTCGGGAAATCGCCTGTGAGCAACACGCCAGCCGAACTGAACGTCAATGCCGCATTCACGTTGGCATCGAAGAGCGAGAACGTGCCTGACAAAGTCGCCGATGGCTTGTTACCACTGGCCTTCGCCGGGATCGTGAGGCTGAACGTCGGCGCGAGCAACTTGATGTCGGCGTTGAACGAAAGATCGTTGAATTTCGCCGAGAACGAGAAGCCCGCGTCGTCGAGTTTTCCGCTCAGATCGGCTGAAGAGAGACCGTTGATGCCGAGGTCAAAACCGAGCGTTCCCCTGATGTCGAATGCCGGCACGCACTTGGCACCGATGTTGCAGGTCACTGATGCGGTGGCGGCAACGTTCGTGACATTGACGCCGCTGACCGGACTCCACGGCCCTGCTGTTGACAGGGCAACGTTCAGCACACTTCCGGTTGCGGTGCGCTTGAACGAACCCGACACCTGGCCGAGCGACAACTTGTCACCGCCAGCGACGTCGAAGGACGTGCTGGTGGCGCCGGCCGAAACGTTGACGGTGAAATCGGTCGATGAGTTGTAGACAACCGCACCCGCCACGCTGACAACGGTTCCGTCGGGCAACTTGATGTCGACCGACCCGTTTCCGCTGAACGTCAGCGGCCCACCAGCAGTCTCGTTACCGAACGTCACGTCGAGTGTCGTGATCGACACCGAGTCGGTGAGAACGATCGGCTTCTTCACCTTGCCGGTGAGGTTGTACTTGTACGGGTCGCCGGTCTTCTCGCGGCTGATTGCGCCGGCGAGATCGATGGTGTCGTTGCTCAGCGATGCGGCAAGGCTGAATTTGCCGGTCGAGAAGTCGACTTCACCGTCGAGGGCAATGTCGCCAACATTCGCCACGGTTGTCGAAGCAAGACCCTTGATCTGGTCCGGCAGGGCGATGGCGACATCGAGACGCGGGACCTTCGCGGTGAGGTTCACCGACTTGAAGTTCGGCAGCGAAGGCACCTTCGGGGTGAAAGAAATCGGACCGGACGACCAAGCCAACTGGCCTGGCTTCCACACGGGTCCTGATGCACCGAATGGTGCGAGTTCGGGCAGGTCTGCCGTGAGAAGCACGCCGGACTTCGAGAAGGTGGCCGACGCAGTGACGGTCTTCTCGAACAACGTGATCGATCCACCAAGAGTCACGACCGTGGCCGCATTGGCGGAACCGATGTTGGTCGACTCGACGGACAGCGACACCGAGTTGATGTCGAGACCCGCAACGAGCGGAATCTTGTCAATCGAGGCCTTCAACGAGGCGGACTTGTTGGTGATATCGACTGCTCCCGAGATCTTGCCGGTCGTCGCCGAACCACCGAGGGTGATCTCGGCACCTGCGTCGAGGTTCACCTTGATGTCGCAGGCACCGGTTGCGGGGCACTTCGCAGTGGCTGCGATCGTGGGTGCAACAAACTTCAACCCGCTGAAGGGAGAAACGTCTCCGCCGACAACCGTGACGTTCATGTCCGCGACGCCAGCGGTCACTGAGTACGAGCCCGATGCGCTCTTCAACGGGATCGAGATGTCCTTGCCGGGACTCCAGACTCCACCTGGCGTCGAAGCAGTGACATTCATCGAGTAATTCAGGGTGTCGGTGTAGGCGAGATCCGCACTGACGCTGAGCGCCGTATCGCCCGACCCGATGACCATCGTGCCGGATCCGGAGATCGCCCCGCCCTTGTCGTACGACGCAGCGAGCGCGGTGAGCTTCACATTGCTGGCAAGCGCGATTTCACCCTGCAGCGAACCTTTCAGAGAAACTGCGACGTCGCCATCGGCAGTTTCCTTCTTCACCGAACCAGTGAAGTCGATCGTCGAACCGAAGAGTTCGAAGCCGTTCGTCAGAGACGCGTCGAGAGAGAACGTTCCGTTGGTTGCGATTGCACCCGCAATGCTTGCAGTCGGTGACTTGCCGTTCTTCGCCGGACCCGTGGCCGTCGCGCTGAGGCTGATGGCCTTGCCACCTTCAGCATCGACGCTGAAGATCAACGTTGCACTCGGAGTCCAACCTCCCGGCAACTTCAGGAACGGCATCGTTCCGGATTCGATCTTGCCTTCGAATGCTCCGATAGTGATCGAAGCGCGCGAGAACGGAATGAACAGACCGACGGGGTCGGATGCACCGATCGAGAATGCTGGCGATCCCCACGACTCGGGTCCGGTGATTGTTGCCGACCGGATCGTGAGACCCGCAGCGCTGATCGTTCCGCTTGCACCCGAAACGGTGAGGTAACCGGCGAGCGAGAAACCTGCGTTGTCGAACGAGACCTTCGACTTCTCGGAACAAGTGTCGGAGTCGACCGTGAACTGCGAGAGGTTCAAACTTCCGAGACCGATCGAATTGATCGTTGCGTCGAGCTTCGAAAGGGTCTTCGACGAGATTGCTTCGACGAAGTCACACAGCGGAGTCGGTGCACCACTCGGCGACATTTGCAGTGTGATTTGATCGGTGGCCGATGAACCGGCTGCGTCGGTTGCCGTCACGGCGATGACCGCGGTACCGACCGCTGCCGAAGCCGCGATCGAGAGTGCGGAAGTGGTGGCACCACTCAATGTCACCGTCGGACCGGAGACCTGGGTCCATGAGTAGGTGATCGCGCCCGAGCCGGTTGCCGAAGCATTCAAGGTCAGGGCCTTCGCCGTATCGACACCGATCGGGCCGTCACCCTCGGTGATCGTCGCGGACACCGCGGCCGCGCCGCCGGTACCAACAACGACTGTCACGATGTCGCTTCCCTTCTGGCCACGCGCGTCGGTCGCAACCACACGGAGGTTGAGCGTGACGTTTGCCGACGGGGCAGTGAACGAAACAGTCGAGGTGTTCGTCGTCGCCGAGGCAAGAACCGAAGGAGACGGGCCTGATGCCTGTGACCAGGCGTACGAAATCGCACCAACGCCACCAGCCGTTGCACTGAGCGAAACTGCGGCGCCTTGCGCGACCGTCAGGGTTGATCCACCAAAGACGTTGCCGTTGACCGTGACACCCGTATCGGCCGTGGTGGTGACGTCGGTATCACCGGTTCCCGACGTTGGCGCGGTGGCCGAGAAGGCACGCGCACTCGCCGAAGCTTGCCTGGGAACACGACGGAGAACAGACGAACCGCTACCACTCGACTTCTTCCCCGTCGGGCCGGTCGCGGTGGGCAGCGGCTGGACACGAACCGAGGTGCGCGCGGTCGCGGATGAACCGGAACCATCGGTTGCCGTTGCTTCGAAGACGAGGGTGGTCTCGGCGGTCACCGTCGGTGCCAGCAACGTCGCTGCAGGGCCGGTCGATGGAACCCCACCAGCCCACTTCGCCGCGGGCGCGACCGACTTGCATTCGCCGTTCGACGCCGCGACATCGGCCTGAGTGGCGCAGAGCTGACGCCAGGCGAAAGTGGAACCGTCACTGTTGCCAGCCGTGGTGAGAAGAATCGACGACGGCGCGCGCTTGCCCGACGCATCAACAATTTGGTCGACGATGACATCGGGTCCCTTGATGGTGAACGAAAGTGCCGCACGCAGCGGAACATCGAGCTTCGACACGCGCGTCGTCGTGCCCGTGATGGTCGAAACGACCGACGTTCCCGTCAGCGTGACGGACTTCGCAGTCTTCGACGTCGAGTAGTAGTCGACGGTGATTGCCGGCGATTCCTCGCCCTGCTTCAACACCGCATCGCGCGAGCACATGACGTACCCCGCAAGGAAGGCGCTTCCGACAAGTGCACACTTCCAACCGTCACCCTTCGCACCCGACACACGACCGTTGTCGGCGCGCACGATCAAGTATTGGTTCGACGAATCGGCGTTGCCGTCGTTGCGAACACTGAAAGTGGCAACGGCGTCGCCACCGGGACGCGGACCCGCCGGTGCGATGATCGCAGCGCGCACTTCGGGCTTGTACTCGATGAGCGACATCGTCATGCCGTAACGCGCAACCGGAACCTTCGGGTTGGCGGGAACCATCGCGTAAATCGGCCATTCGGGCTTGCCGACTTTCGCCTTCAACGATGGCTTGACGGTGAGATTGAGGACCGCACTCTGAGCACCTGGGGCCAGGGCAGCGGCGAGTGCGAGCTCACAACGGATCGCCGGACCGGCCTTCGCTACGACCGGTGCGGACGTCGTCGGAGACACGGCATCGGTCACCGCTGCAACTTGGCTGGGCAGATTCACCGCGGGAGGAGTGGCCGTACCCGTGACGCATACCCACTTGCCCGGCTTGGTTGCAATCGACTTACCGTCGAGCGCACCGGCGTAGCTGGTGGCTCCACTGAAGGCGGATCCGGAGAAGTCGGCGTAGTCAGAGACGTACTGCTCGACACGTAACACGGTGCCGGGATCCATTGCTTTCGAGCCGAGGTTCGAAACGGCAATGCCGTACGACGTTTCCTTGTTGATCGTGATCTCCGTCGCTGAACCATCCGTCACAGCCGCAGTGACGCCTTTTGCGTCGGGACGCGTGAGGACGATTCCTGGCATCGGAGCGGGCTGCGGTTGAACAATGACCGAATGCGTGGCCGAGTTGTTCGCAGTTTTGTCCGCTGCTTCATTCGAAGCCGCAACCGTTGCGACGATACGTGCCGAGCCATCCTCTGCTCCGTCACCGAGACCGACGGTCACGCCGAGTTTCGGTTCTTCGCTGATGTCAATTTGGGCGATGCTGCATGTCAGCGCGTCGCCGAACTCGCTTTCACCCGAACCGTTCTCGGGCTTGGTGCACTGCCAATTCGGATCGGAGTCGGTTGCCGGCCCCTGAATCGTCAGACCCTTCTGTACCTGCACATTTGCAACCACGGCCTGTCCGAGACCGTTGCCGGAACGAACTCCGACGTCGAGTGTCACCGGCTTGCCGGGAACGAGGCTGCTGTTGCCGTCGCGTGGTGTCATGCGGATCGACATGTCGGGTGCCGGCACCTTGTCGATCAAAACGGACGGGCTGCCGTTGCCCTGCACGAGTTCAGTTCCCGTTGCCGGCTTCGCGGTCATCGGAATCTTCCACGTAAGTGGCGTTTCGGACGGTACAACATCGGTTCCCACGCGACCCTCGATGACGAGCGCATCGGAGAACTCACCCGGATTGCGGTTCGGTCCCGTGTGCGTGCAGATGTTGGGGGTCGTATCGCTGTCACACTTCCATCCGGTGCCAGAGATCTTGACCGACTGCAACTTGAGAGCCGCCGGTACGACCTCTGCAAGAGTGATCTCGCCCGACTGCACGACCGAACCGAGCACAAGAACACGCATCTCGGCTCGGTAGACACCACCGGGGTAAACGGTTGCTGAAATGTTGCCGTCGAAATATGCACCGGCCACGGGCTGAGTTTCGGCACCGAATAGTTGAAGGATCGCGGTGTCGTTGATGCCGCTGGTGTCGCCAGAGAGTGAGGCAACCGCGTTGATGTGCGGCGGTGACTCAAGTTCCTTCTGCATCGCTGCCACGTCGCCAGCTGCACTTGCGTTCTGTACGTTCTCCAGCAGTTCCTTCTTCGGCGGTGGGATGACGGCTGCCTTGTCGAGGTCGTAACGAAGATATGCACCGAATGCGCGACCGGGAGCGAGCGTTGCGTTGACGACGCCGCTTGCCTGCTTCTCAACGAGCGTGCAATCAACCGTCGAGCACTGCCACGCCACCGTTCCCACAGCAGAATCGGATGCGAGCGACGGAAGCACGTCGCGCAACTTGGCCCAGTTCGGCGCCTCGGCGAGACGGAACTTCACGGGTGCTTTGTCACCGGCCAATTGGTTACCAACGTTCGAAACACTGATCTTTCCGACAACGGGATAGCCCGGTACCGCCGGACCGGTGACCTGTCCGCTCACCAACAGGTCGGGGCCATCCTTTGCGGCCACCGGTGTCGCGGCCGGGGCAGTCGGTGTCGCCGGAATCGTCGTCGGCGGCGTCTGATCGAGCGGGGTAAAGCCACTGGGGATCTCGGACGGCAACGTACTGGTTGGCGAAGCCACAGATGTCGTGGTGGTTGTGGTATCACCGGCGGTTGTCGAGGTCACCCCGACTTCGGTTGTACTTGAGGTCGTAGTTGAGCTCGCTGCGGTGGTCGTCGGCGAATCGGTCGACGATGTCGTCGAACTCGGGTCGGCAGCAGCGCCGACAGGAACCGTGTCGACGATTCCGAACGAGATCACGGCTCCGACGAGCGCAAACTTCTTCAGGCGGTTGATTGTCATTTCGCACATCCAGTCGAAGCGAATCCGGTAAATGTTTTCGTGGTGCCCGAGGTCGCAAAGACCGGGCGATAGATCGGAGCGGAGAGCACGACGCGGTCGAGCGCCGCTCGTTGACGAACAAGGGCCGCGGCTTCTGCCGAAGCACCCTTCAACTGCGACTTCACATCGGCGATCAGAATTCGCGGACCCCCATTCTGAAGTGCAGATGTACAGTCGGCAACCGTCCAGACTTCGTTCTTCCAGCGCAGTTCGCCGATCCCAAGGTCGACGTTGCGGCAAGTCGATGCGGTGTCGCCCGAACACGAGAGGGCCCATTCGAGAATGGAGTTACCGGCCGCGGCCGTTGCCACCGAACCCGGGTCACCGACGACCGCTTCGATCGACCATCCATTGCCCGAAAATTGGCCTAGACCAACGGCCGACGGATCGACTCCGCTGATCGACTTGATTCCAGAACCATCGACCTTCAGAGCAAGGAGTGCCTTCACAATCTTCTTCGAACCAGCCGAAAGAAATGCGCAGTTGTCACAGGTCACACCGCCAACGGTCCACCGCAACGTCATCGGCGTCGAAGTTCCGACCCACTCGGCCTTCGTGACGGAGAGAATTCCCGCAGCGTCAGTTGCGTACTGAGCACTGACCACCTTCGACGCGTTGCCCGTCACCGAAGCTTCGGCCGGCAGAACAACGCGGGGCGCGCCGAGCGGATCGGTGGATGCGAGGTACGTCGGGCTGAAGTTGCCGGGATCGTTGACCTTCGGCGGCGCACTTACGGACGACGTCGTGGTAGGCGACTCCGACGCGGTGGTCGTCGTCGGATTGTCGATCGCAGGAGTGGTCGTCGTTGGGCTGTCGGCAGGAACCGTTGACGTAGCGAGATCAAGGGTGGTGGTGGGCAGTGCCGCGTTCTTTGTCCGCGTTTTGCTCGTTGACTCGCTCGAGGAGCTTCCTCCTCCACCGCATGCTGCGAACAGCGCTGCTGCGAGGACAACGCAAGCAATTCTTGAACGGATCTTCATGGTCATTCTCCACAATTCGTCTTGATGAACTCTTCGATCTTCTTGGACGAAGCCTCGAACTCGGGGGTCGAATACTTCTGCACGACGTCGTTGATGTTGGCGAGGGAGGGATCCGCCGCGACGGCATCTGCCATCTCTTTCGCAGCGGTTGCGATTCCCGTGACCGAATCCTTCACTTCGTCTGGGGAGTTGACTGCGAGCTTCGCAAGAGTTGCCGCGTTGTCGGCAAGCTTCTTTGCGATCGCAGTCGCATCATCCGCTTCGGCAAGATTCGTGCCCGCCTGCTTCTGAGCGTCGGCGCAGAACAGTTCCAAACGTGCAGCCGGATCGGTGGGTGTAGTCGTGTCATTGGCTGACTGCGAATTCATTGTTGCGTCGGTGTTCGTGGAACCGGTCGCTTCTCCGGTGTCGGACTTCGAACCGCCGCACGCAACAAGTGCCATCATTCCCGCAACGCACGAAAAGAAGACCTTCCTTTTCGCACGATTCATACGGTGACGAGACATCACTTCCCCCTCTGCTGCACGCTGCTCAAATTAACGAGCAACTTGACTTTTGACCAGTCAGCAGACAATAGTTCGTTGGAGTCGGCCCGGTGGCGGGTCGAACTGCCCGGGCCAGTTTGTCGGGGAGTGGTCCCATCAGTTTCTTTGTTGCACGGGGAGAACGGCGGCGTACCGGGTGGCCACGCAGGTGCCAAGTTCGGCACCCGCGTCGATGCTGAATCGGTAGTGGATTCCCCCATAGATGCGCGAGAGCCCCGCCTCGTCCGCCGCATCGCGGAAAGAGTCGAAGGAACGCGGGGTGACCTCGAACTTCTTGCGCGAACCCGGAGTGAGACCCCATGCGTCGTCGGTGAACGACCACTCCCCGACAGCCGCCGTCAGAACGTCGGAGGCAACGCGCGAGATCGTTGAGTGCCCCGACGGGTACTCGGGAAATGCGGGGGTCGTGAGGTACGAGGTCCAGTTCGTGTCGGTGCGTGAGAGGGCGGTGATCGGGCGTTCGACGTTCCACTTGTATTTCTCGCGCCAGTTTGCGATGACCGAATCGGCCAACGCCATGGACATCGCGCCGAACGTCGCGATGGTCGTGTCGACACCGGACTTCTTCGCGACCAATGCATGTCCTGCGATCGCGACCCAGTGCCCCGACGGAGTGCTGCTGCGACCGCGTCCATCATCCCAGAACCGCGCGATCGACTTCTGTTCGTCGGTCAACGATGATGCAACGTCAGCCACTTCCTTGGCGGCGTCGCGGTACGGATCATCGGCCGGACCCGACGTGGGCGGTTCGGGCAACATGCACGCGTTGGTCAATGCGAGGTACGGCCTCAGCGTGCCCCAACCCGGGTCGATCGCTGCCTGGAATCCGGGCGCGGTCGGCACCCATGCCCCGGGTGCATCACCGGGTTTGTACGGAGTCTTCGTCGCTGTGTCGAACCCGTCGTCCTTCGCGCGCGCAAGAACCGCGCCGACCGACGCCACGCCACGCGTAATGCTTGCCCGCACATCGACGCCCTCAGGTGCGGAATCGACGAGATTCGACAAGAGTTCATCGCGCAGTTGTGCGAACGTGCTGCGGTCGAGCTGCGTCGGCATCAGTTTGCGAACCGCCGTCGTGCCCGCGGCAACCGCGGCAATCGCATCGTCGACCGTGGACGACGGAGCAGGAACGTCGACACCTTCGGTGACATCGGCAAGGAACCCCGGACGCACGTTCGATGCGATGAGCATCGAATAGCCAACGATTCCATACAGGCGGCTGGTACGGGTCGGACCCTGGCGGTTGCGGGCGATGAGCGGAGCCAACTCCTCAAGTACTGAGGCGACCTCCGCCGTTCCGCG
>CAYFNP010000013.1:0-2038 GCA_964344425.1 uncultured Bifidobacterium sp.
GCCGGGGCCTGCCCGTACGAGCAGCTCGACGTCACGCCGTGGGCCGAGGCAACGTTCCGCCACTTCGTGCGCAATCCGCTCGGCCAACGCCTCCCCCGAAAGTTCAAGGTGAACTTCTCGGGCTGCTCGACCGACTGCGGACAGGCGATGTTCAATGACGTCGGCGTCGTCGCGGTGACGCGCGAGAACGAGGACGGCAGCACGGAACAGGGCTTCCGCGTTTACATCGCGGGCGGCCTCGGGGCGACGCCCCACCCCGCGCTCGCCCTCGAGGACTTCACGACCCGCGAAGAGCTGCTGCCGACCATCGAGGCGGTGTTGCGTGTGTTCGACCAGACAGGAAACCGCGACAACAAGCTGCGTGCGCGACTGAAGTGGGTCGTCGACCAACTGGGCATCGACGAGGTGCGCAGGCGTGTCCTGAAACTCCGCACGACGCTGCCCGCATCGTCGTCGTGGCCCGGCGGCATTCCTCCCGAGGTCGTGGCAGCAGGCGACGCGGCAGCCGGCCGCGCGGCAATCGGCGAGGTCACCGCCGTGGGCCAGGGAGTGCGCGTGACACTGCGGTCGGCCGATCCGTTCGTGCGATGGGAGGCCGCGAGCGTCATTCGTGGTGCAGCCAAGGGGACCGTGTCTGCAATCGCGTACGCAGCACTCGGCGACATCACCGCTTCGCAGTTCCGTTCGCTCGCCGCGATCCAGCGTGAACTCGGCGCCGACGTGCGCCTGACGAACCGCCAGAACGTCGCGTTCCGCAACCTCACCGAAGAGCAGCTGCGCACGTTGCACGCCCGACTCGAATCGATCGGCATGGCCCGTCCCGGTGCGGAACTGGCGCGCGACGTCGTCGCCTGCCCCGGCGCCGACACGTGCAACATTGCAGTCACCCAGTCGCGCGGTCTCGCCAAGGCGATCGGTGAACGTCTCGAGGAAGAGGGCCTCGCGGAAATCGGCGGCGTTCGCATCAACATCTCCGGTTGCACCAACAGTTGCGGCCAGCACCACGCGTCGGACATCGGCTTGTTCGGTGCCGAACGTCGCGCGCACGGAAAGTCGCTGCCCGGCTACCAACTGTTGCTCGGCGGCTACGTCGGCAACGAACAGATCCACTTCGGCGAAAAGGCACTGCGCGTCCCCGCCAAGGCGGCCCCCGAAGCTGTGGCACGCGTCGTGCGCCTGTTCGGCAACGAGCGCGAGGCCGGCGAGACCTTCCGCGGCTGGCTCGACCGCAGAGGAGGCGCCACCGCGGTTGCCTCGGAACTTCGCGATCTCGACAACGTGCCCACCCCCGACGCGGGTCCCGAATTCTTCGTCGATTACGACGAGACCGGCCCGTTCGTTGCAGCAGCGGGCGAATCGGAGTGTGCGACATGATCACGCACCCGCAACTCGGCGCCGACGAACTGCGCGAGCTCAACGCCGACTTCGAGACCGCCACCGCGGCCGACATCGTTGCATGGGCGGCCAAGCAGTTTGGTCACGGACTCGCCGTCACGTCGAGCTTCGCCGATCCGATTCTCGCCCACCTTGCCTGGAGCACCGTTCCGGGCATCGACGTCGTGCTGATCGACACGCAGTACCTGTTCGCGGAAACCGTGTGGTACGCCAAGCACCTCGCCGACCGCACAGGTGGAAGCCTGCGCATCCTCACCCCCGCGGCCGACGTTGGCCGCGACGACCTGTGGATGCGCGACACGGACATGTGCTGCGCAGTGCGAAAGGTCGCTCCGCTGGAACACCTTCTCGCCAACCGTTCGTCTTGGGTGACAGGCCTACGACGCGACGACGGACCGACCCGAGCCAACACGCCCATCGTCTTTCACGACGTGTTGCGCGACGTCATCAAGGTGAACCCGATCGCACGCTGGACCGACGGCGACGTCGCCTCGTACATGATCGAGAATGACCTTCCGTCACACCCGCTTGCCGACCGCGGATACAGCTCGATCGGCTGCTGGCCGTGCACCGTTCCGAACGACGATCCGAACGACAAACGCGCGGGACGTTGGGCGGGCCAAGGCAAGACCGAATGCGGTCT
>CAYFNP010000013.1:2138-5553 GCA_964344425.1 uncultured Bifidobacterium sp.
CGAACGACAAACGCGCGGGACGTTGGGCGGGCCAAGGCAAGACCGAATGCGGTCTACACGGCGGCGCTCCCTTCCAGGAGTAGTCGATCCACCTCGCCGTCATCGACCTGACGGAAATCCCTGTAGAACTGCGCGACCCCGAAGAAGTGTGGCTCTTGGGTCACCGACACGCACGCGTCGGCAAAATCGCCGATGTTCTCACTCCAGCCCGACGGCGCAACCGGCACCGCAAGCACCACGCGTGCGGCGCCCCGGCGGCGAGCCGACAGGCAGGCAGCCTTTGCAGTCGCTCCGGTGGCGATGCCATCGTCGACAACGATCACGGTCCGACCCCACAAGGACGCTGCAGGATGCAGCGCACGCAGATGATGGATGCGACCACGCAACACCCGCGCTTCGCGTGCTTCCACCTCGGCGGCTTCGGTGCGCAACATTCCCGTTGACTTCATGATGTCGTCGTCGATCACGCGTGACCCCGCCTCGCCGATCGCGCCGAATGCAAGCTCCGGCTCGTAGGGCACACCCAACTTGCGAACTGGCGCAACGTCAAGGCGTGCGTGCAACACGCGGGCGACCTCGGCGGCAACCGGCACCCCACCACGTGGAAGACCCAGAACGACGACGTCATCGTCGTGATATTCGAGGAGACGTGTGGCCAACTGTCGACCAGCGTCGTGACGGTCGTCGAACTTCACGATGCGGAGACTACGAACGGCACCGAGGCGACGAGGGTGACGTTCCTACCGAATCGCGGGCATGACCTCGCGCGCGAAGAACTCGACCGCCGGCTCCCACACGCCTTCGACGCGGGGTCCGTTGAAATAGAGAGCAAGTTCGTCGAACTTGATCGCATCGTGCCAACGGCGGATCTCTTCGATGCACAAGTCGGGCGTTCCGGCGATCGCCCTGTCGCGGACGAATTCCCGGAAGCCGACCTCTTCATCGTGGGCGACGCGCTGCAACACCGGGTCCTCGGCGTCTCCGCGCGTGCCCGCGTGCCAGTAGTACTTGTGGAACTCGCGGGCCGGCTTGAACCATTGCTCTTCGACTATCGCCTGGGTCGGTGCGGCCCAGGTCTCGCGCATGAGGCAGATGTACGGCTTCACACCCGCGGCTGCGCACTGCTCGCGGTACGAATCGGCAAGTGCCTTGACAACGGGGAGTGTCTCCATCGGCAGCGAGAGCCAACCGTCGCACACCGTCGCCGCGCGTTTGATGCCGCTCGTCGACGTGCCGCCGCCGAGAATCGGCGGGTTCGGCTTCTGCACGCAAGGCGGGTCGACCAGGTTGTCACGGATCGAAAAGAACTCGCTGTCCCACCCGTGTCGTCCGGTTGACCACGCGTGTTTCATGTACCGCACCATGTCGGTCAGTCGACGACCACGCGAGTTGAAGTCGACGTTGTAACCCTCGTACTCGTACGGGCGATAACCAACGCCAACACCAAGGGTCACACGACCCCCCGACACCTGGTCGACCTGTGAGACCTGCTCGATCACGTTCGCCGGGTGGTGCAGCGCAGCGAGGTAGATGCCCGTGCCAAGCCGGATGTTCTCGGTGCGCGCGGCAAGCGCACCCAGAACCACCATCGGGGCGGACGCATCGGGGGTTTCGCTGGTGAACGAATGGTGGCCGATGTATCCCGTGTGGAATCCGAGCCGGTCGAGCATTTCGGTCGCCCTGAACATTCGCTCGTAGGGACGGGTCGACCCCGGTTCGATGAGCCGCGGGATGAACGAACTGATCTTGAATTGATCGGCCATCAAATGGCCCGGGCTGTCGCGGCGGCCTGGTGGATTGCCGCCATGATCGAGTTCGTGCCGGTGACGTCGCCGATCAGGTGAACGTTCGTGCCGGCAGGCGCATATTCCGCGATCTCACGGTTCGGGTGGTTGTACGTGACGAGGACGACGGTTCCGGCCGGAATTGCACGGCGGCGCTCGGTGAAGGGCACGCCGATCAACACCTCGTCGGGGGTGATGCCCTGCACGTAGTGACCACCGATGAAGTCGAAGTTGCCCGACATCAGCCGTTCCTTCGATGCCTCGACGGTGGCTGCGGGAAACGCGATCTTTGCCCCCATCGAGTCGTACCTGCTGACCATCGTCACTTTCGCACCGGCATCGACAAGTGCGTCGGCAACCGAGATCGCCTCGAAGGTGCCCGTATCGTCGAAAATGAAACAGTCACCGTTGATCTCGGCACGACCGCCGAATCCGAAGATGTCCCACGACGTGAACACGTGGGGAAGGTCGGCCCCCGAGATCGGGGTCGCGGGCGTGCTCAACTGGAAACCGTCGCGACGTGGCGTGGTGCCGGTTGCAACGATCACTTCATCGGGCGCCTCGCTTCCGATGGTGTCGGGGTCGGCAAACGTGCCCAGGTGGACTCGCACACCGAGACGCTCGATCTCACGGGACAGGAAGTCGGTGATTGCGCCGAGGTCGCTGCGGTGCGGCGCGCGCGAGGCGATGGAGACCTGTCCACCGAGCTGCCTCGTCGCCTCGTACAACACGACTTCGTGTCCGCGCAGCGCAGCGGTACGGGCAGCTTCGAGGCCCGCCGGGCCTCCGCCGATCACCATCACCTTCTTCTTCACCGTTGCCTGCCCAACCGGATCGAAGGTGACCGTGGTTTCCGCCGCGGCAGCGACGTTGACGACACAGCTCAACTTGCCGGTGGCCATCAATTGGGCGACGCAACCCATGTTCGAGCCGATGCAAGGACGCACTTGATCTTCCTCACCTCGTTGCGCTTTGTTCACCAGCTCGGGGTCGGCAATGAGTGCGCGAACCATCGACACCATGTCGCCCGCTCCGCTTTCGACGATGTGATTCGCATGGTCGAGGGTCATGATGCGACCCACCACCATCGTCGGTTTGGAGACCGCGCGCGTGATGACCTCGTTCGCCGGCATCTCGTTACCGAGCGGGTCTTCCATCGTCGACAACAACTTGTGGAAGCGCCAGTACGAACCCATGTGCAGCGACACGTAGTCGACGTATTTGTCGACGTAACGCGCGATCTCGGCGTTGTCCTGCGGGGTCAAACCACCGGGGATGTACTCCTCGTTCGGCAGGCGGATGCCGACGCAGAAGTCGTAGCCCACGACCCGACGGATCTCCTCCAGCGCTTCGACGAGGAAGCGCATGCGGTTCTCGAACGAGCCCCCGTACTGATCGTCGCGATGGTTGGTGGCCGGAGACATGAACTGCTGCAACAGGTATCCGCTCGACGCGTGCACGTCGATGCCGTCGATGCCGCCCTCTCGGATCCTGCGCGCGGCGTCACCGAACGCCTTGACCACGTCGCCGATCATGTCGGTGCTCATCGGCATCGGAATCGTGCCGACGTTCGGACTGGGAATCGCACTCGCCGAGTACGGGAACGGTGCCTTTGCGGGTCGGGCGGCGGC
>CAYFNP010000013.1:5653-8359 GCA_964344425.1 uncultured Bifidobacterium sp.
GCTCAGTGGATCGTCACCGTGCCCGCGTTTCCGTCGACGGTGACCGTGACACCATCGGGGATCCGCGCGGTTGCATTCTCGACCGACGGAACACACGGGATACCGAGCTCGCGTGAAGCGATCATCGCGTGGCTACCAACCGCACCCACGTTCACCACGACGGCAGCTGCCGCCAGGAAAAGCGGCGCCCACGACGGGTCGGTTTGCGGCGCGATCAATACGTCACCCGGCTCGAAGTCGTCGAGTTGCGACGGGTCCAGGATCACCCGCGCGGTACCCGTTGCCACGCCGCTCGACGCGGCAACGCCCTTCAGAACGTCGCCCGACTTTGCGACGACCACGTTCGCCGCGGTGCGCTTCTTCCACTGCGAGATCGGCGCGACCTTGCCGTCGACGGCAAATGGCGGCTCGACGTCGAACAGCGTCCGGTACTGGGTGTAGCGATCGGCGAGTTTGGCGCCGTAGCGATCGGGGTGGATACCGAACTCGTCGACTTCGTCGGCCGTCAGCATGAAGATGTGTTCGACCGCCGAGAGTTGACCGGCCGCAACCAGCCGGCGTCCGATCTCGCGCATCGGCTCGCGGATTTCACCGACCAACTTGATGCAGTTCGCCTTGTAACGCTCGCGCGCCGAGAGGAACAGGTGCGAAGCGCGCATTCCCGCCTCGAAGGTTCCCAGCGTCTCGGCGTCACCCGCGAGTTTCGCCCGCACGTCGGCCAGCACGCGGTCGCGGTCGGCAACCGCCTCGACGCGTCGGCGGGCGGGGTCGTCCGTATCGGCCATGAGACGCATGCGGTCGACGATGGCAAGCGCCACGTCGGGCTTCGCCTCCCACGACAACGCGATGACGTCCCACTCGGCCGGGCCACGCGAGCCGTAGTGGAAAAGAAACTCGTCGAGGGCTGCAACGAACCGCTTCGCATCGGCCGACGACGAACCCCGCAGGCGATCGGTCAGGCCGGTGACTCCACGATCGAATTCCGCTGAAAGGTCCTTCGAACCGCGCACAATGCGCGACAGACCCCAGATTGCCCGGGGTGGCTCGGCCGAATCGGCTTCGATGCCGGCAAGCAGGCGAACCGCCATCGACGGATCACCGAGGGCTTCTGCAATCGCGCCGAGAACTCCCGTGCCGATCGACGACAGCGTCGAGGAGATCATTCCGCTCATCATCGCCTGCCGCAGCAGCGGCACCATCGACCGCGCCCTGTTCATGAGTTCGAAGTTGTCGAGTGTCGCGAAGTCGGGTCGAGTCGCGCGCGCGGTGTCGGCCATCACCTTGTCGGCTTCGATCTGCGGATACGAATCGGTCGTCAACACCCACGCAGCAGTCGCGCCGAGTTTGTCGGCGTGCCGTTGTGACTCGTGCCAAGGTTCGGCCTTGTACACGGGAACCTCGTCGCGTTCGTCGAAGAACGCCTTGTCGATGGCCTCGGGTGATGCCCCGGGCATGCGCGCACCGAACAGTCGGGTGTACGACAACGGGTTGTAGACGTAGCCACCGAACACGCCGAACATGGTTGGGTCGAGCGGATTCTCCACCTCGTCCCAATCGAACACACCGATCGTGCTGTATGCGTCGACCAGACCCTTGCCGAGCGCGCTGCGCAGATACGTCGTCGCGAAGAAAGGTGAGATCGGGTCGGGAAACACGTCTGCGGCGTTTCCACGGGTCCATGCGGGGAACTTCACCCCGGGGTTGGTGTCGGCAATCCAGCGGTCCATGGACTGCGACCCTATTCGGGACGGCGGGCTGGTTCCGAAAAGCGATCTCACTAAGGTGTCGTCGTGCAGGTTCTCGGAATACACCATGTCAACGTGAACGTTCATTCCCTCGAGGACTCCCTCGACTTCTACGTCAAGAAATTGGGATTCGTTCCCTTCGAGCGGCCCGAAATGAAGGTTCGCGGCGGGTGGCTGCGCATGGGGGCTCAGGAACTGCACATCATGGAGGCCCCGGGCGCTTCCATCGACAAGAAGCAGCACTTCGCACTGCTCGTGTCAGACATCGACGAGGCCGCGGAACATCTGGAACATCAAGGTGTCCAATTCCGTCGAATCCACAATGACGACGGACGCAGTGACCAGATCTTCATCCACGACCCGTCGGGAAACCGAATCGAAATCCAGGAACCCGCATGAGCAACGTCAACGCTCTCGAGTCTCTGCGTCGTCGCATGCGGGCAATGCACTCGCTGTACCACGATGCCACCGCGACGATGACGGCCGAACAGGTCAACCACCACGAACGCGACGGCGTCGTGCCGATCGCCTTCAGCCTGTTCCACATCGTCAACATGATCGATGCGTCATTCATGCTGATGACGGGGGCAACGCCGATCTGGAACGACGACTGGGCCACGCGCGTCGGTATGTCGATCAACGACCACGGCAAGCACCGCACCGTCGACGAAATGGTCCACCAAAGAATCGGTGACTACGCAGCATTCATCGCGTACATGAACGCCGTGTTCTCGCGCACCGAAGAATGGCTCGACGCGGTCGACCCGACCGAACTCGATCGCGTGGTCATTGCACGACCGTTTCCACCGCAGATCGCCAGCACGTACTCGGCACGCGTTGCGGGCGAATCCGGCATCACGCTGCTCGACGCCGCGGAATGCTGGATCTACCAGCACGGCCTGCGTCACATGGGCGAAATCGAACACGCCCGCGGCCTGGTGGGGTTGACCGGCATGACGTC
>CAYFNP010000013.1:8459-16108 GCA_964344425.1 uncultured Bifidobacterium sp.
GCCTCGATGCCGGCGAGGAACGCCGAGCGTCCGGCCGCATCGAGAACGCCGTAAGCAGGCGCAACGAGTTCGTCGGTCATTTTCTCGGCCGCGTCCCACTGTGCGCGTTGTGCGTCGGTGATCGTGGCGACGTCGTCCTCGGACCAGCCGAACATCTTTGCGTCAGCCGGGCGCTTGATCAGGTGAGCGGCCTTCGATGTGAGGCCCGCTGCACGAATCGCGGCGAGGTGCGCGCTGCCACGGAATTCGCGCAGGACCGTTGCCAACTGCATCGCACGGCCCGCGGTGTCGGATGCCAGCGGTTCGCATTTCATCGCGGCGTACAGGCCCAACCCGTCGGGGTCGGCGGCTCCGTTCACCGCGTCGGCGGCCGCAACGAATGCGTCGAGGCCTGCGATCGAGGAGAACTTTGCGCGACCGAATTCCGCACTGCACTGCAGGTGCGCGGCGCCCGCCTTGCGTGGCGCACACTTGGACTTTGCCGACTCCCAGGCCCCTCCGATGACGGCCGGGTTGAAGTAACCGAAGTTGGCGGCAAGCGCCGGGCCGTCGCAGTCGCCAAGCGCGCCACCACGGCCGAGGACGTAGAACTCCATCCCGTTCAAACCCAGCTGCTCGCCGACCGCCCGCGTCTCGGCAGTGAAGTAGAAGCGGTACCCGGTGTCGCCGACGAGCGGGCATGCCTTGGTGATGAACGAAGCGAGGGACGTGTCGATGGTCATGAACCGACACTAGTTCGCCGTCTGCGACCCTTCGTCGGGCAAACTGGGGCCGTGTCCCCCACCGATCTCCTTGGCGCGCTCGCGTCTGCGCTGTCGATGCTCTTCATCTGGCCCCAGGTCTTCCGCGTCTACAGGAACGACACCGTCGAAGGTCTCGCGCCGCTCGGTGCGCTGCAGGGCATGTCGGGGTCGATCCTCTGGTCGACCTACGGACTCGCACAGGGTGACCTTCCGCTCTTCGGGTCGAACCTGCTCGTCGCCGTTGCTGTCGGGCTTCTCGCACACCAGATGACCCGGCACGGGGTCATCAACCGCTCGACGCTCTTTGGCGTCGTCGCTTCGGTGCTCGGCGTGGGGTTCGTTGCAACGTCGGTGTCAACCGCGCTCGTTGGGGCCCTCGCGTTCGGAATCGGGGCGTTGTCGATTCTGCCCCAGACCATCAAGGTGCTCCGCGAGTCAGATCTTCACGGAGTGTCGGTGTCGAGCAATGCTCTCCTTTTCGTCACGTCGACGACCTGGATGTGTTACGGCATCGCGATCGGTGATGCGCTGGTGACCCTGCCGAACGTGCTGGTGATCCCGTGCTCGGCGATCATCGTCCTGCGCGCACGCGGTGCACAGCGCGCGTCCGCAGTCGACACGCGTCACGTCGAACATGTCGGTTGACCCCGATCTCGACCGGGAGTACTCGCCGAGCTCGGTGTCGAAGCACCCGGCGCCCTGGTACATCCAGGAATACGGTCGCCGCAGCAACGAAGTGGCGGCACGGTTGGGTGCGCGTATGGCGCGGGTGGCGTACGGCAACGGCTCGGATGAATACGTCGTGATGGCCCGCCACGCAACCTCATCACCGTTGCTGGTCTTCATCCACGGTGGCTACTGGCGGGCGCTCTCCGCCGACGAGTGCTCGATGTGGGCCGCCGATGCACTCGAGATGGGTGTCTCGTTCGCCAGCATCAACTACACGCTTGCACCGGTTGCCACGCTCGAGCGGATCGTCGCGCAGTGCCGCGACGCGGTCAGTTGGCTGCTGAACGATGCCGGCCTCGAACCATCGCGCGTGGTGATTGCCGGTTCGTCGGCGGGCGGACATCTTGCGGCGATGGTGACAACGGCCAACCCACGGCCCGTGCACTGCGACGGCGTCGTTCTGTTGAGCGGCGTGTTCGACCTGCGACCCCTCGTGTCGACCACGGTGAACGAGCCCCTGTCGTTGACGGTTCCCGATGCGGTGCGTCTCAGCCCCGCACACCAGCGCGTCAGCCCGATACCCCAGGTCCACACGGTCGTTGGGGCCGAGGAGACCGAGGCCTTCAAGGGCCAGAGCCGGGAGTACCGCGACAAGCTCGCCACCGCCGGCGTCGATGCTCAACACCACGAAGTCGACGGTCGTGATCATTTCGATCTGATTTACGATCTCATCACGCCCGGAACAACTCTCGGCGACATCACGATCCCACTGCTCACCGGCGCCCGAACGGGGAGGACATGACAAACATCGACGACTTCATCCGGCGCGCCGAAGAGCTCGACAATGCGAATCCGCTCGCCGCGGCCCGTGCCCGATTCGACCTTCCCGAAAACGAGATCTACTTCCTGGGCAATTCACTCGGGCCGCTCACCCACGCGGCACGTGAAGCAGTCGTTCACACGCTCGACGACGAGTGGCGCAACGGTCTCGTGCGCACTTGGCACGACGGCGACTGGCTCGACCTCGCCGCCGCGACGGGCGACCGTGTGGCGCGCGTCATCGGGGCTCCCCCGGGATCCGTCGTTGCGGGTGATTCGACGTCGGTCGCCCTCTTCAAGGCGCTGTCCGCCGCGGCGGGCCTGAACAAATCCGCTGCACGCACCGTGTTGCTGTGCGACTCGCGCAACTTCCCCACCGATCGCTACGTGGCACGCAGCGTTGCCGAACTACACGGCCTCGACTTCGTCGAAGTCGAAGTGCCGGCGATGGAGGCCCGGTTCGGGCCCAACGTGGCGGTCATGACCGCATCGATGATCGACTACCGAACGGCCGACCTGCACGACGTGCGCGCAGTCACCGCTGCGGCGCACAACGCGGGCGCGCTGACCGTGTGGGACCTCGCCCACGCCGCGGGCGCGGTGAAGTGCGACGTGTTCGACAACGACTTCGACTTTGCGGTGGGCTGCGGGTACAAGTACCTGAACGGGGGGCCGGGCGCGCCGGCGTGGATCTACGCCGCGCCGCGCATCGTCGACAGTGCGAACCAGCCGATTCCGGGCTGGTTCGGCCACGCCGAGCCTTTCGCCTTCGAAGACTCGTACCGACCGGCACACGGAGTGACCCGCTTTTCCAGCGGAACGACCCACGTGTTGTCGATGAAGGCGATGCACGCCGCTCTCGGGGTGTTCGAGCACTACTCCATCGACGAAATACGCCGAACCTGCATCGCGCTCGGCGACTTCTTCGTCGAGGGATTCGACCGCCATCTGGCATCAAGCGGCTTTTCCCTCGGGTCGCGTCGCGCAGGAAGCGATAGGGGCGGACACATCGCACTCCTCCATCCGCGCGCCGAAGAAATGTCGAAGGAACTGATCGATCGCGGTTTCATCGTCGACTTCCGGCCACCGAACGTGATTCGCGTCGCATTCAGTCCGCTCTTCCTGCGCTTCGTCGACGTGGCGCGTCTGATTGCCGGGATCACCCGCCTGAAATAGCCGGTATCGCGCCCCACTACTGTGGACGCATGACAACGATCCTCGCTCACATCACCGTCGCGCCCGGCAAGGAACGCGAGTTCGAAGAACTCGCGGAGCGCCTGGTCAAGGCAACTCACGACAACGAAACGAGGGTGATCCGCTACGAGTACTGGCGCGGCGCGGCTCCGAACACGTACTACGGCCTGCTCGCCTTCCAGGACTACAACGCGTTCCTCGAACACCAGACGTCGGACCACCACGAGACCGACGCGAAGAAGATGACCGGGATCTTCACCGACTTCAAACTCGAGTGGCTCGACCCCATCACCGGTGCCAGCCCGCTACCGCCCACCAATATGCAGCCACTCATCGATGGCGCCTCCGACCTGTGGAAGGCGTATTACGAGCGCATGCCGGCCCAGGTCGCCGCTTGGTGGTTGGGGATGCGCAAATAATCGGCACACTTGTGCCGTGACCGTTTCGCAGATTTTCGACCCTTCCCGCTGGAAGGCGGTGCCGGGCTTCGACTTCACCGACATCACGTACCATCGCGCGACCGACCAGGGCACGGTCCGTATCGCGTTCAACCGGCCCGAGGTTCGCAACGCCTTCCGGCCGCACACCGTCGACGAGTTGTACAACGCACTCGACCACGCACGCCAGACCAGCGACGTCGGTTGCGTCATCCTCACCGGCAACGGGCCGTCGCCGAAGGACGGTGGCTGGGCGTTCTGCAGCGGCGGCGACCAACGCATCCGCGGCCGGGCCGGCTACCAGTACGCCGAGGGTGACGACATTGCGTCCAGCGATCCGGCCCGCACCGGACGACTGCACATCCTCGAGGTTCAACGCCTGATCCGTTTCATGCCGAAGATCGTCATCTGCGTCGTTCCCGGCTGGGCGGCGGGTGGCGGACACAGTCTCCATGTCGTCGCCGACCTCACGCTCGCCTCGCGCCAGCACGCCCGTTTCAAGCAGACCGACGCCGACGTTGCCAGTTTCGACGGTGGGTTCGGTTCGGCGTATCTCGCGCGCCAGGTCGGGCAGAAGTTCGCCCGCGAGATTTTCTTCCTCGGCCGCGAATACTCGGCCGACGACGCGCACCGAATGGGAATGGTGAATGCCGTCGTCGACCACGACGAGCTCGAGACAACCGCACTTCAGTGGGCGCGTGAAATCAACGGTAAAAGCCCGACGGCCCAGCGCATGCTGAAGTTCTCGTTCAACCTCATCGACGATGGATTGGTTGGTCAACAGGTCTTCGCCGGCGAGGCCACCCGCCTTGCTTACATGACCGACGAGGCGGCAGAAGGACGCAGTTCCTTCCTCGAAAAGCGCGACCCGAACTGGTCCGCGTTTCCCTGGTACTACTGAGCACCCCGCATGGCACCGTCGGTTCGCCATGCCAGCGGAGCTGACGACCCCGCATTCGACGCGTTCCGCATGCGCGAACGCCAGCTGAACACACGCCTGCACCGGCGCGGTGAACGCGATGATGCACGCTTCGTCGCCGAGGGTGACTTGGTGGTCATGCGGGCACTCGAGGTCGGCCACGTGCCCGAGATCCTCATCTGCGATCCGTCCGCTCTCGACCTCGTTGAATCGCGTATCGACTCACTCGGCATTCCCCTTGATACAACCGAGATCGTCGTGGCCGACGAATCGACGCGTCGCTCGGCCACCGGTCTCGGCGTTGCGCTGTCGATCGTCGGGCTGTTCCGCAAGCCGCCATTCGTCGAACTTCACGACCTTCTGCACCGAAACGACAAAGTGATCGTCCTCTCACAGGTCGACAATCCCACCAACGTCGGGGCGGTCGTTCGCAGCGCGGCGGCGTTCGGGTTCACCGGTCTCGTTCTCGACGCCGAATCGGCCGACCCCTACGCGCGTCGTGCACTGCGCGTCGCGATGGGCACGACCTTCCAACTCGATGTGGCTCGCGTCCCCGATGACGATCTTTTCGACCGCCTTCATTCGCAGGGTTTCGAGTCGTATGCCATGACACCGGCCACCGACGCGACGGATCTCGCTCGGGTTCGCCTCGGCGACAGGATCGCGCTGGTGCTCGGTTCGGAACGCGACGGCCTGCCCACCGCACATCTGGAACGCGCGACGCACCGCGTGCGCATCCCCATGTCAGCGGGTGTCGATTCGTTGAACGTCGCTGCAGCCGCTGCCGTGGCCTGCTACGGCTTGACCATTCGCAACGGTTGATCGTTGCGCAGGTGGTCGGCCGCCTTCACGAAGTAGTCGGTCATCTGTGCGCGGATGCCGTCGTCGGTCACGAGTTCGTTCACGGCGCCAAGCATGCACACCAGCCAGTGGTCGCGTTGCAGGGCGCCGACGACGTACGGCATGTGTCGCGCGCGCAGCATCGGGTGGCCGCGTTCCTCGCTGTAGTCGTGCGGCCCGCCCCAGTATTGGGCCAGGAACAGCCCGAGCCGGCGCGACGCGGCAGGTAGGTCTTCGGGTTCCGGATACAGCGGCAACAGCACCGCGTCGGACTTCACTGCCTCGTAGAACCTGTCGGCAAGCGTGAGAAAGAACTCCATTCCACCGAGCACGTCGTAGACGGTCGGTGACGGGTCTTCAGATGACATGGGTGACCCCGATCAGGAGAATTCCGGGTCCACCCAATCGGGGAACACCGCGGGCAGTCCGTCACTCACCTTGTCGACAAAGCGAGCGGGACGCTTTTCGAGGAAACTCTCGACGCCTTCCTTTGCATCCGCGCTGCGGCCGCGTGCCTGAATGCCCCGACTGTCGACACGGTGGGCCTCCATCGGATGGTCCGCGCCGAGCATTCGCCACATCATCTGCCGTGACAGCGCCACCGAAACGGGTGCCGTGTTTTCGGCGATCTCGCGCGCGATCGCGTGCGCCGCAGGAAGCAAATCGTCGGGTTCGTGGACGCTGCGCACAAGGCCTCCGGCAAGCGCTTCGTCGGCGGTGAGCAGCCGTCCCGTGTACACCCATTCGGCGGCGCGCGAGATTCCGACCAAGCGCGGAAGGAACCACGAAGAGCAGGCTTCGGGCACGATGCCGCGGCGCGCGAAGACGAAACCGATCTTCGCCTTCGTGCTGGCCAGACGAATGTCCATCGGCAACGTCATCGTGATTCCCACTCCGACGGCCGCACCGTTGATCGCGCCGATGACGGGCTTCTTGCACTCGAAGATGCGCAGCGACACGAGACCTCCACCATCGCGCACCACCCCACCGCGCGGCGCCTCGTCACTGCCACCCTTCGCAAAGGTCGACCCTCCGGCCGACAGGTCGGCACCGGCACAGAACGCGCGCCCGGCTCCGGTCATGATCACTGCACGAACGTCGTCGTCGGCGTCGACCGCATCGAAGGCCGCGCGAAGGTCACGGGCCATCTGGTTCGTGAACGAGTTCATCGCGTCGGGACGGTTCAACGTGATCGTCGCGATGCCGTCGGACACGTCGTAGAGGATGTCGGAATAGGCCATGCGATGTTCTACCCCAACGGCGGCGGACCCGCGCGGGTCAGACGTCGAGGAAGCGGCTGGCAGCGATGCCCGAGCCGATGGCACCCGCGAGGGCACCAATGGCGAGGAGGAGCAGCATGACTCCCGAGACGTAGCCGGAGGGCACGACGAGCGCGCTGACACCGGTTCCGGGCTTGAATCCCGCGACTCCCGATTCCCATGCGCGGTTGAGTCCCCACAGACCGCCACAGGAAATGACGCCACCGATCAGACCATGGAGAAGCCCCTCGAGCATGAACGGGATTCTGATGAACCAATTCGTCGCGCCGACGAGTTTCATGACCTCGATCTCGCGACGACGTGCGAACATCGCGGTACGAATGGTGTTCCAGATCAACGTGACGGCCACGGCCAACAGGACCAACGACATGACGATCGTGACGGTCCGCACGAAACCCGAAAGGGTCGAGATGACCTCGAACTCGTCCTCGGCAAGGCTGACACCCTGCACCTTGGGCAGGATGCGGTACTGGCCGGCAAGACTTCGCAGCAGTGCCGAGTCGTCGGTCAGCGAAACGATCTTGAACTGCGTCGGGATGGTTTCGGGCGTGAGCAGGCTGAGCATCGTCGGGTCACCGGCGAAAAGTTTCTGGGCCTCGGCATAGCTGGCCGGCTTGTCGAGGTAGGCCAGACGGCTGAGGTCGATGACGTTCGGCTGTGACCGGATGACGCCGTCGACGTACGAAACGTCCCCGGGGCTTGCGTCGGGCGCCATGAACACGATCATCTGCACGTCACCCTTCCAACG
>CAYFNP010000014.1:0-7293 GCA_964344425.1 uncultured Bifidobacterium sp.
ACCAGCGCGACGACGATGCCGGCCAGGTAGACCAACTGGTGGGCGAGGCCATCGAGTTGGCGCTGCAGGGGAGTTTTCTCGGTCGGAGTAGCCGCGAGCAGGCCGGCGATGCGCCCGATCTCGGTGTCCATGCCGGTCTTCGTGACCAGAATTTCGCCGCGGCCGCGAGTGACCGTGGTGTTCATGAAGGCGTGTGAATGACGGTCACCGATCGGTGCATTCGGGTCGACGGGCTCCGTGTTCTTTTCAACCGGGTGGCTTTCGCCGGTGAGTGCGGCTTCGTCCACCTCGAGGTTGCTGGCAAGGAAGATCTCGCCGTCGGCGGGCAGACGGTCGCCGGCCTCGACGAGCACGACGTCGCCGGGCACGATCGTTTCGGTGGGCACCGACATCACCGTGCCGTCGCGCCGTACGCGCACCTGCGCAGAGAGCATCTTGCGTAGCGCGTCGAGCGACTTTTCCGCGCGGTTTTCCTGGACGAAACCGATGATCGCGTTGAAGACCACGACGACCAGCACGACGATCGGCGTCTTCACCTCGCCCGAGACCACCAACGACACGAGAGCCGCGCCGATGAGGATGAGGATGAGCATGTCCTTGAACTGTGCGATGAATTTCTTCCACGCCGGCACAACTTCGGCGGCGGCCAGTTGGTTCGGGCCGTGCGTTTCGAGCAGGCGTGCGGCTTCGGCAGAGGAGAGGCCGGCGTGCATGGGGGTTTCGGTTGTCGTCATCGCGCGCTTCTCAGAAGGTCATCGCGCGAAGGCGCGCGATCCGGTCCTCGGTGCTCGGGTGAGTCGAAAAGAGGCGGGCAATGTTCGGCCCACCGCTGCGCTTGTTCTGGAACTCGGCGAGCGGGTTGTGGATGTAGGCCTGCGCCTGGGCGGGTGCGACCTGCATCGGAATCTGGCGGGCGTAGACCTCGATGCGTTCGAGTGCACTTGCCAGAGGAAGGCCGGTTCCCAACAGTTCGGCCGCACCACGGTCGGCTTCGTACTCGCGCGAGCGCGAGACGGCCATCTGCATCAGTGACGCGGCGATCGGGGCCAACATCGAAACGAGAATGAGAGCGAGCGGGTTCGGACGATCGTCGTCGTTGCCGCCTCGGCCGCCGAACATCGCGGCCCACATCGCCATGTTCGCAATGAACGAGATCGCGGTCGCGATCGCGGCCGCAACCGATCCGATGAGGATGTCTCGGTGGCGCACGTGCATCAGTTCGTGGGCCATGACGCCACGCAGCTCATCCTCGGGCATGGTGCGCAGCAAGCCCTCGGTCGCACAGACGACTGCCTTGCGCGGACCGCGACCCGTGGCGAACGCGTTGGGTTGTTCGTTGGGGGAGATGGCGACCGTCGGCATCGGCAGGTTCGCGCGGGTGGCGAGTTCCTCGATCATTCCGTAGAACTTCGGTGCGTCTTCGCGGGTGACGATGCGGGCGTTGGCGGCGCGCAGCGCGAGCTTGTCGCTGAACCAGTACGAACCGCCGACCATCAGGAAGGCGAAGAGCAGGCCGATGGTGAGCGACCCGCTGCTGCCGCCGCCGAGGACACCGGCGATGGTGACGATGAGGCCGCCGAGCGCGGCAAGGAGAACGGCGGTTTTCGCTGTGTTCTTGAACATGTTGGGTTTTCCCTTCGACTGGTCCCCGGGGGGACGCTGTTTTGCGTCGAAGGTCTCTCCCGCCCTGTCGGGCCTTCGGCGCCGGGACCCGCTTGCGCGGCTCCGTGGTGACGACACCGGAGTCGAGGGATACTCCCCTTCGCCTCCGATTCTACGAGATTGCGGTTGCTCTTGCCAACAATTGCCAAGAAAAGAAAGGATGCGCGCATGAAAATTTCTGCCGCAGTACTGCCGTCACACGATGCCCCGTTCGAAATCCGCGAACTTGAAATGGCCGATCCGCGGCCGGGCGAAGTGCTCGTTCGCATCGTCGGCGCGGGCATGTGTCACACCGACCTGCTGGCGCGCATTCCCGGCGGCCCTTTCGCGTCGCCGATCGTCCTTGGCCACGAGGGGTCGGGCATCGTCGAGCGCGTGGGTGACGGCGTGACAAAGGTGGCCCCGGGCGACAAGGTGGTGCTTTCGTACGCCAGTTGTGGAAAGTGCATGAACTGCGAAACGGGTCTGCCCCAGTACTGCGAACTCTTCGGTGCGCTCAACTTCATGGGCTCGCGCCTCGACGGTTCGGCACCGGTGACGGGCGCGGACGGTTCGAAGATGGGCTGTTGCTGGTTCGGCCAGTCCAGTTTCGCCACGCACGCAATGGCGACCGAACGCAACGTCGTCAAGGTGACGGCCGATGACGTGAAGCTCGAGATTCTCGGGCCGCTCGGATGCGGTTTCCAGACCGGTGCCGGTGCGGTTGTCAACTCGCTCGGTGCGCGACCCGGAACTTCGATCGTCATCTACGGCGCCGGTGCGGTGGGTCTTGCGGGCTTGATGGCCGCGAAGATCGCGGGCTGCACCACCATCGTCGCCGTTGACCTGCACGACAGCCGTCTTGCGCTCGCCAAGGAACTCGGCGCAACGCACACCATCAACGCAAAGACCACGGCCGACGTCACGGCCGAGGTTCGCGCCATCACGGGTGGCGGCACCCAGTACGCACTCGACACGACGGGCGTTCCCGCAGTCTTGCGCGGCGCGGTCGATGCATTGCGCGCGACGGGAACGCTTGCGGTGGTCGGTGTGGTGATGGGCGAGATTGCGTTCTCGTCATCGGGGTTCCTCGACGGCAAGACCGTGAAGGGAGTCATCGAAGGCGACGCCTACCCGGCGGAGTTCATTCCGAAGATGATCGAGTGGCACCGTCGCGGCATGTTCCCGATCGAAAAACTGGTGAAGACCTACCGCCTCGACCAGATCAACGAGGCACAACACGACAGCGAATCCGGCGCCACCATCAAACCGATCTTTGTTCTTTAGCTGAGGCGGAACGCCGATGCGCAGATACGGCTAGCCGCCGCCCATGCCTTTGCGCCATTCCATGGGGTCGCGGCCGAGTTTGGCGTAGCGGTCGGTGATCCAGATCGGAAGGCCGATGTCGCCGCCGTCGGCCACGTGACGGGCCTGCTCGCCGTTCTCGTCCCAGATGTGGCACGTGTTCAGGTTGAAGCGCATGCGCGCGAGGCGTTCTTCGCGGGTGGTCGGTTCGGGTTCGACGGCGGTGATGCCGTGTTGAACGTTGACGGCGCGCATCGACCACACGCTTTGAATCGCGACGGGAGCCATTGCCTGGAGCAGTGCGGTGGTGTGCGTGCAGCCGCGCGGTCCACCGAAGAGTTCGCGCACCTTGTGCGTGAAACCGCGGGCGATGCTGAGGCCGACGAGTTTCTGGTAGTGCTCGCGAATCGCGGGGCATCCGCCGTGGGGATACACCTCGAACTCGACGCGTGCGTCGGTGATGATCATGTCGGGCATCGTGATCTCGAGCGCGACGATCATGTGGTGAAGCGGCAGGGGTTCGGGATCGTCGGGGATGTACAGACCGGCGGGCTTTTCGTCGCGCACGGCGCCGCGCAGCACGATCGTTCGCTCGTCCTTGCGGTAGGCCTTGACGACGTAGCGCCGGTCGTGGATTTCCTCGAGGCTGGTGTCGACTGGCGGGGGGAGAATGTCGGTCATTTGATGTCCTTCACGATTGCGCCGACGTTGTGGTCCATGGCGGCGATGAGGGGTCGCATGTGCAGTTCTTCGAGCAGTTCGTCGCCGCGTTCGTTGCCACCCTGCAGGTTTGACGTGATGACCTGGGCGACGCCCTGTTGCAGAAGCGCGGCGCGGTAGTCGTACCACAGGCGGTCGAGGGAGTATCCCTTGAAGCCGGGCTTGTCTCCCGCCAGTTCGGACACGGTGTCGAAGTAGTGCCGGATGAGGTGGTCTTCGTGCTCTCGGCGCATTTCGGGTGTCAGTGACGCGGCAAGCAGGTTGCACACGTCCCATGCACCGACGTGGCGGGTGCTCAACTGGAAGTCGATCATGGTGATGGTGTCGGCGCCGGCACTGCCGCCGAAGAGGTAGTTCTCGGCACGGCAGTCGGTGTGCGTGAAGGTCTGGTGACCCTGTTGCACCCACCAGTCGAGCATGTCCGGGTACAGGTCGCATGCGCGGTGAAGGGCGTCGAGCATGGGGCCGTCGAGGCGCGGGCCGAAGTGCTCTTTGAAGTGCGGCCACTGTGCCTCGGCCATCGCCTTGCCGGCCTTGTACAGCGGGTTGTTCATTGGCGGCAGCCACGTGAGTTCGTACAGCTCGGGTGTTTCCCAGAATGCGGCGTGAAGTTTCGCCGCGGTACCGAGAATGCGCTCGGCCTCGTCGAGGGTGAGACCGGTGATCTGGTCGGGGCAGTAGGCGTCGGTGATTTCTTCGATCAGAAGGACGAACGGCAGTCCATCGGCACCGCAGTCGACGTGGTACGGCTTGGGAACGCGGATACTGAGGCGATCGGCGACGTCGCGGTAGAAGTTCACTTCGCGCAAGTAGAAACCCATTGCCTGGGCAAGGAACTGGTTCTCGGGTGCGGGTGACTGGCACTTGGCGACAAGTGTGGCGGGACCCGCGCCGGGGCCGTCGACGTAGTCGAGCGTCAGCCGGGCAAGCTCACCGAGAATGCCGACGCCGGTACCGAACCGTGTGACGTCGAATCCTTTGACACGACCGACGTCGGAAGGCAGAACTTGGTTCAGCCATTCGGTTGTGATGTCGGCAATTTGTGCGGGTATCTGTGGCATGCGAATCCCCCCGGTCGCAAAACGTCGTCGGAAAACTTGGGTCAGTTCGACTGGTTCAAAGCATCAAGCAGCGTGTTCCACGACAACGTGGCGCACTTGATGCGAACGGGAAACTTGACGACACCGCGCAACGCCTCGAGGTCACCCAGTGGCTTGGACTCGTCGAGCGGCGGGGCGTTCACGTCTTCTTCCTCGATCGACATCATGTGCTTGAAGCGGCGAACAAGATTGCGGATCTCGTCGATCGACTTGCCCTTCACGGCCGCCGACATCATCGACGCCGAGCTTTGACTGATCGAACAACCCTGTCCGCCGATGCGGATGTCGCTGACGGCCCCGTCCTTGACGTCGAGGTAAACCTGGATCTCGTCACCGCAGAGGGGGTTGTGTCCCTCGGCGCGCACGGCGGGCGGCGGCAACTCTCCACGGTTGCGGGGCGTCCGGTAGTGGTCGAGGATGATCTCGCGGTAGAGGTCTTCCAATCCTGGCATCGGTGCTCCGGTCGTGGGTCTGTCTTCGAATTTAGAAACCGAACAAGTCTCCGGCATTCGCCAGTGCGTCTGCAAGTGCGTCGGCGTCGGCGTGGGAATTGTAGATGTAGAAGCTGGCCCGGGCGGTGGCGTTGGCGCCGAGCAGGCGCATCAACGGCTTGGCGCAGTGGTGGCCGGCCCGGACACAGACGTTGGCCTGGTCGAGCACCTGCGAGACGTCGTGGGGATGCACGTCCTTGAACTTGAACGACAGCGTGGCGCCGCGCACCGCAACATCGGTCGGGCCGTGAATGGTGATGTCGTCGCCGTAGCGCGACGTGAGGAGGTTGATCGCGTAGGCGGTGATCTCGGCCTCGTGGGCGCGGACGTTGTGCATGCCGAGCGACGAGAGGTAGTTGATCGCCGCACCGAGTCCGATGGCTTCGGTGATGGGCGGAGTGCCGGCTTCGAATTTTGCGGGAAGTTCGGCGCACGAAAAACCGTCGAGGCGAACGTCGGAGATCATGTTGCCGCCACCGAGGAAGGGCGGCATCGCGTCGAGCAGCGATTCGCGGCCCCACAGCACCCCGATGCCGGATGGCCCGCACAATTTGTGCGACGAGAACGCAAGGAAATCGGCGTTCCAGTCCTGAACGTCGGTCGGGTTGTGCGGCACGAATTGGCAACCGTCGACGATGGCGATTGCGCCGACGGCGTGTGCGGCGGCGACGAGTTCCTTGACCGGAGTGAGCGTGCCGAGCACGTTGCTCATGGCAGTGAACGAGAAGACCTTTGCACCGTCGAGCAGTCGCGGCAGGTTGGTGAGGTCGAGACGGCCGTCGTCGGTGAGTGGCACGAATCGCAGTTCGAGACCGCGTTCGGCGGCGAGCATGTGCCACGGCACGATGTTCGCGTGGTGCTCCATCTGGGTGAGCAACACGACGTCACCGCTGCGCAGGTTGGCCCGACCCCACGATTGGGCGACGAGGTTCAACGATTCGGTGGCGTTCTTGGTGAAGACGACTTCGTGCACCTTGGGAGCGTTGATGAATCGCCGTACCGCCGCCCGCGCCGACTCGAACGCGTCGGTCGACTCGGCCGCAATTTGGTAGGCACTTCGGTTGATGGGTCCGTACGACGTCTCCATGAAACGCGACATCGCGTCGATGACCTGGCGGGGCTTCTGCGACGTATTTGCCGAGTCGAGGTAGACGATCGGTTTGCCGTTGATCTCGCGGTCGAGAAGAGGGAAGTCCTTCTTCACGACGGCGGCATCGAAGGTCATGACATGTTCCTTGGCGCGCTCAGCGGTACGCCTCGTAGCCGGACTTCTCGAGTTCGGCGGCGATCTCCATGCCACCCGAACGCACGATGCGACCGTCGACCATGATGTGCACGAAGTCGGGCTGCAGCTCGTCGAGCAGTCGCTGATAGTGCGTGATCAGAACGATGCCGAGACCGGGGCGGTCGTTGCGCACCTCGCGAATGCCCTTGGCGACGATGCGCAGGGCGTCGATGTCGAGACCCGAGTCGGTTTCGTCGAGAACTGCGAGTTCCGGCTCGAGGATTGCCATTTGCATGATCTCGTTGCGCTTCTTTTCGCCGCCCGAAAAACCCTCGTTCAGGTAGCGGTCGACGAACGACGAGTCCATGCCGAGACGCTTCATCCAGTCCATGACCGAGAGACGCAACTCGAGCACCGAAAGGTCGAGACCTTTGCGGGCCGACAGCGCCTGGCGGAGGAACTGGATGACCGACACACCGGCGATTTCCTGGGGGTACTGGAATGCGAGGAAGATGCCGGCCTTGGCGCGCACGTCGGTTGGCCAATCGGTGATGTCCTCGCCCTTGAAGATGAGGCGACCCGAGGTGACCTCGTACTCGGGCGAAGCGAGAACGGTGGATGCCAACGTGGACTTGCCACAGCCATTCGGGCCCATGATCGCAGCCACTTCCCCGCGGTTACCACCAAGGCCAGGCCGCGGGCGCGTGCCAGGTCGCGGAAGGCCGCCAGAGTCTCGGCCGGATATTCCACCCCGCCCGGGTTGTTGGGGCTGACCAGCACGATGGCGCGGGTGCGCGGGCCGATCAGGCGC
>CAYFNP010000014.1:7303-15893 GCA_964344425.1 uncultured Bifidobacterium sp.
TTGCGTGCACCTCGCCCGCGTTGACGACAAGGTCGAGGCCGCGGAGGATTTCTTTCGATGCCCCGGTGGCTGCATCGGCGTCGTCGGCGACGGGGGAGACATGAAGGGATTCGACGCGGAACAACTCGCTCACGGCCCAGATTCTACGGGGGTCCCCCGGGGTTAGCACTATGCGGGTAGTGGAAATTCGGGGCGCCCGTCGCGGCCGACCATCGCCCGCCAGATGCGTGGGTACGAGGGGTACTCGAGGTCGGGCGTGATGTAGCCGGCGTCGCGCAATTGGCGGGTGTAGGCGGGCAGGTTGCGGAAGGGAACCCCGGCGTCGACGTGGTGTGCCATGTGGAAGCCGATGTTGTAGGGCACCAGGAAAAAGCGGGCGAACCAGTGTTGGCGAACCGCGTGCGTCGAGATGCGCCGATCACGGCCGGCCTGCATGCCACCGTGCTCGGCGATCGAACGCAGTCGGTTGATGACGCGCCACACGGTGAGGTTCGGTGCAAGCCAGAGAAGAGGCCACGCGAGCGGTGCACCGAGCGCGATGCCGAGCGCGAGAAGGACGGCCTGAACCGCCCAGATCTTTTGTTGGGTGTGGCGCACGCGCGCATCGGGCGAGCGCAGACCGTGCAACTGTGCGCGCATCAGTTTGATGCCGGTGATGCCGGTCGCGTCGCGCAGCAACTTGCGGCGCATGCTGGCCGGCGAAACCGGATAGTTGGCGTACAACGGCACGTCGGGTTCGTCGGGTCCGAATTCCTCGCGGTGATGGGCCATGTGAACGCGCCGGTATGCGGGGGTGCTCGTGAATCCGGGAAAGCCGAGCAGCCAGTTGCCGACGAAGTCGTTGGCGCGCTTGTTCGAGAACAACAACCGATGTGCCGCTTCGTGCATCAGCGAGAGGAACTGGGCGTGCGCGCGTCCCATCAAGAGGAAAGCAACGACGCGGACCGGAATCGAATCGACCTTCACCGCCGCGACGACGATGGTGATCGTCTGCGCGTACAGCGAAACCATGCTGATTGCATTGCGCGAATTCGGGATACGGCGGAGGCGGTCGCGATTGATGACGGTTGGTCGGCCGTCGGGCTGGACGAATGCATCGGCGCGCGCAGGAACGAGAACCGACGGGTTCGGGGACATGCCCCCAAGGGCGTAGCGCACGTCGCTCACGGCCCCATTATCGCCCACCGTTACACTTGCACCGTGGGTCGGCAGTCGGTTCGTCACGTGCTGATCGTGAATCAACATGGCGACAACCGCGGCGACGAGGCCGCGCTCCACGGCATGCTGACAGGGGTCTCACGTGCGGCCGGGGAGCCGGTGTCGTTCACCGTCATCCACCAGTTTGCTGACGACCGTTCGGCGCGTGAACTCGCCGCGTCGGCGGGTTTCGACGTGGAGTGGATCACGCTGAAGTTGCGGCCATTCGAGGCCCTGCGTCTGGTGCTGTTCCTTGTCTTCCGAGTCAACGGGCTGCTCGGGCGCGTTGGTGCAGCGACGATCGCCGCGTACCGCAGGGCCGACGTCGTCGTGTCGGCGCCCGGCGGTCCGTACTTCGGAGATCTCTACATCGGGCACGAGGCGGTGCACTGGTTGTACGTGTGGATGGCCCGTTTCCACCGGAAGCCGGCGATTCTCTACGCCACTTCGGCGGGACCTTTCGATACGGCATGGGCAGCACCGTTCCGCCGCTTCACGTACCGGTGTTTCGACTCCATCTACGTTCGCGAAGAAATCTCGGCGGCGCACATCCGCGCGCTGTTCGGCACGCGACGCCGAAACGTCACGGTGAACGTCTCGGTCGATGCCGCGCTGCAGGTGGCGGTTCCACCGTCACCGCGCGACGGCGATCGACGCCGCGTCGTCGTGTCAGCGATCGACTGGAAGTACCCGGGCGATCCGGCGCCCGATGCGCGTCGTGCCGTGTACGACGAATCCGTGGCCGCCGCCGTGGCCGAACTGTGCGGTGGCGAGCCGAGCGAGGTCATTCTCGTTCCGCAATTGCACGGCACCGCCCACCGCGATGCCCCCTATCTCGAGGCGCTTGCGCTGTGCATCCGCGATGCAGTGCCGTCCGACGTGGTGTCGGTGTCCGTGTTCGACGAATCGCGCGACATGCTCGCCCAACGGGCACTGTTCGCCTCGGCCGATTTCGTCGTCGCCGGTCGTTACCACCCCGCGGTGTTCGCCCTGTCCGCCGGTGTTCCGCAGGTGTGCATTCCGTACGAACACAAGGCAACGGGTGTTCTCGCCCTCGCCGGGCTCTCGGACGTCGTCGTGCCGATCGACGAGGTGACGCGCGAACGTTTGGCGGATGTCGCGAAGCACGTTGTCGCGCACGCCGACGACGTCCGTGCGCGCAGCGCGGCCGCCGCGGTTCGCTTGCGTGACTTGTCGGCAACGACGTCACGCGCGGTCGTCGACTTGATGGACGGTTCCCTGTGAAGCAGCGCCGCATCCTGATGGTCGGAACTTTCGACCCGGCGTTCGGGCGCAACCGACAGCTCGTACGACTCGCGGAAATGCTCGGTTGGAAGGTCGACCAACGCAGCGTCGCGGCGTGGGGTGACGACAAGGTTGCCGCTGCGTCCGCTGGCCGATTGGGAACGGCGCTGCGCGCGGCCGTTGCCTACGTTCGCATCGTTGTGGCGGTGCTGGCCGCCGCGATTCCGGGGCGTCGACCCGATGTGGTGTTGGTGCCGCACCCTTCGCAGGTCGATGCCGTCGTGGTTGGCACGTTGTGTCGCGTGCTGAGGTTGCCCCTTGTCATCGACTACTTCGTGTCGTTGCACGAAACCGTTGTTGTCGACCGCGGTCTGGTGAAGGCGACGTCGCCGGTCGCACGGTTGTTGGCGAAATGTGATTCTTGGGCAGCGCGTCTGGCCGACGTGGTGCTGACCGATACGCCACAGGATGCCGATGCGTTCGCGGTCGCAACGGGAACAACGCGTGCAAAGTGGCACGTGGTGTGGGTCGGAGCCGACCCGCGCATCTTCGCCGAACGCCCCGACGTCACCGTCGAGCCGCGAACGGTCTTGTTCTACGGCACGTACATACCCCTGCAGGGGATCGAACACATCGTGCGCGCGTCGTTGCTGATGCCCCGCGATTGGCGCATTCGTCTGGTCGGCAACGGACAGTTGCGCAAAGAGATCGAACGACTCGTTGCCGACACGAAGGCCCCGGTCGAACTGGTGGATGCGGTGCCCGAAAGCGAACTCCCACGCTTGATCGCGGCGTCGACCGTGTGCCTCGGGGTATTCGGCGCCGGAGACAAGACGTCGCGCGTCATTCCGAACAAGGTTTTCCAGTGCATGGCGGTTGGGCGTCCCGTCGTCACCGGCGACACCGCGGCGGTCGCGACCCTTGCGGGCGCAGTCGAACGCGTTGCGATCGCCGATCCCGCCGCCATCGCAGCCGGTGTGGCGAAACTGATGGACGATCCCGTCCGACGTGAAGCCGTCGCGCGTCGCGGTCGCCAGACGTTCGTCGATCGATTCGATGACGTCGCGGTTGCGCCGTCGTTCGGCGCTGCGCTCGCCCTGGTGGCCGGGGACGCCCGTCGGGGCCGCCGTCTGCCACCGCTCACGGTGATGGCGCGCCTGCGCCAACCGTTCGTCAACGAGGCAATGAACAATGTGCATCCGCGGACCGTGCTCGAAGTTGGTGCGGGCCAGGGTGCGACGGGCGCACGAATCGCGCAGCGTGCGGCGTACGTCGGGGTCGAACCCGACATGTCGTCGGCAGCCGTCGCGGCCGCGCGACTGTCACGCGTAGAAGGTGCCGACTTTCGTATGGGTGGAATCGAACGCATCGGCGGCGACGAGAAGTTCGACATGGTCTGCGCTTTCGAAGTGTTGGAACACATCGAGCACGACGCGGCCGCCCTCGGCAAGTGGCTTGCGCACCTCGACCCGGATGGGCACCTTCTCTTCAGCGTGCCCGCGCACAGCCGGCGCTTCGGCGCATCCGACGAGGCCGTCGGTCACTTCCGTCGATACGACGCGGTCGACATCGAACGTCTGGTGTCGTCGGTCGGCTTCGAGATCGTTTCACGCCGCTCGTACGGGGCCCTTGGCGGGCATCTGCTCGAGTTCGTTCGCAATCGGGTGATCGCGCGTCGGGGTGGCAACGTGTCGCTCGACGCTGCGGTGGCCGACAAGACCGCTGCGAGCGGGCGTCTGTTCCAACCCGACGGTGCGCTGGGTGGGGCGGTCACGGCGTTCGTCGCCGCACCGATGCGAGTCGCGCAGCGAGCGTTTTCGGCCGGTCAGTTCGGTGTTGGTTGGGTCGTGCTCGCACGGCGCAAACGCGGCACGGTGTAGGCCCAGCCGGCTGCGCCGAGAACAAGGGCCGACGCCAGCATCACGCCGCGGTCGGTCGTCGCGGCCAACAGTCCGTTGTCGAACGTTGCCCCCATGCCGACGGCGGCGGTGGTGACGAACAGTTCCCGAAAGCCGAGCGCACCCGGCGTGAACGCGATGATGCCGGCGATTGCCGCAGCCGGCGCGATCACCAGGAAGAACCAGAACGATTCGTGCACGCCGAGAAGACCGAATGCGAGTTGGAAGCGCCACGCGGTGAGGAGGTACTTCGCAACGTCGATGACGAGCACGGTCGCCGACGTCCTCGGTGTGCGCTGGATTTCGCGCCAACCGTCGGCGAACGAAGCGGCGGCCCGTGCGGGTTTGCCGCGCAGAAGTCCGCGATTGGGAAGTGGCCAGCGCAGTAGTACGAAGCACGCGGCACCGAGTGCGACGAACGTGACGAACACCGGCCAAGCGAATTCGCCATTGCCCATCGTGTTCAGCGACACGCCGACGATGCCGACGACGGCAGACGAGCCGAGGCTGATGACAAGGTTTGCGCCGTAGTTGCTGCCGCTCTTTGCGTACGGCACGTCGTGAACGGTGCGCATGTAACGGAACTTGTAGACGGTTCCCACTTGCCCGGGCAACAGATTGCCGAGAAGACCGGCGGTGAAGACCATCCAGTTCTCGAAGAACCCGATGTGCACACCCGTTGCCCGGTAGACCACCCAGAATTCCGATGAGTTGAGGAAGTGTCCGACGATGATCAGACCCGCGATGACGGCAAGGTCCCACGAGGGCTCATCCCACAGCGGACGAAGATCGTCGCGCCGTTGCCAGACCATCGCGACGAGCACCGCGACGACCGCCGCAGTTGTGACCCAGCCGGCGAGTTTCTTCATCGATGTGCTCATCCCGCGTCGCGTGGTCCGTTCGAGCGGCGGTTGAACGCGGCGTACGAAGCGAGCAGTCCGATTGCCTGCATCGTGTGGTGGCTGAGCGAGATGCGTTCGCGGTACCACGACTCGGCGAGTTTCGGTGCCAACAATCCCTCGACGTAGCGACGGTTCCACGTGAACGGCAGGTCGTCGAACTGGGCGAGGATCTCGCTGCGCAATTCGTTCGCGTACCACGCGTCGACGGGGGAGTCGCTGGGCGATTGCTTTGGTTGGTCGATGATCGCGTCGGGTAGAAGGCGACGCGATCGCACCAGGTCGACGAGGATCTCCTTGCCGGCCGATGCCGCCGATGACCCGGATGATCGCAGCATCTCGAACGGGATCCCGGCGACGAAGCTGCGCAGTCGTGCGTGCATGAACGGACTTGCCTGCGCAACGCCTGTTGCCGCGACCGCGCCGTCGACCTTGACCTTGCTCTGCCCGTTCAGGCCGTTCCCGTTGAACGCGAGCTGCGTGCGATTCAGGTGATCGAGCCCCTGGGCAAGACGTGCGCGGATGGACGCGACGTCTTCGGCCTGTGCGGGCGAGGTGGACGTGCGCAGGCGAGCAATGGCCGCCGAGTCGAGAACCTGCGTCGGCAAATGGGCGCCGATGGTCGGCGGCAGCAGGCGGTTGTTCAACTGTCCGCGTCCCATGCGCGCAACGTGGCCGAGTCGACGTTCGATGGGGCCCGACGACAGGGCACCGATTGCCAGACGTGTCAGCGGTGCGGGTACGCGTCCGAGTGCCGAAGAAATGGCCGCACGGCGGCTGACCGTGGGATAACCGAGGAAGATTGCATCGCAGCCATCCCCGGTGAAAATGTGCCGGTGTCCGTCGTCGGCGATGCGCCGCGCGGCATGCAACGTGTGGATTTGGTAGTGCGGCTGTGAACCCGGTTGCGTGAAAACTCCGGCAAAGCCGCGCAGGTTTGCACCGATGACCGACGAGTCGAAGTCCACCCAGTGGTGCCGGACGCCCAGGTGTGAGGTGAGTGCGTCGACGTTGCGTTGGACGAACTTTTCGTCGGCGAAGCGGAACGTGTAGGTCTCGACTTCGTGGCCGAGCGAGACGAGGACGGCGGCGACGAGTGCTGAATCGAAGCCACCAAGCAACACTGCGTGACGACGGTGCGGGCCCGCCTGCTCGACGATTGTCTCGACCAACGTGTCGTGCAGCGAAGCGATGATGTCGGTGCGGTCGGTGGCAGTGTTGGCGGGGTGCGTCACCGCGGTCACCGTTTCGACGGCGCCGGTCGCGCCGATTCTCGTACCGGCTTTCACGACACGAACGCCTTCGAACATCGAACTCGGTTCGGGAACGAACCCGAACCCAAGAAGGAAGTCCTCGTACGACCTGTCGAGGCGAAGTCCGGGAATCGCGGCGCGAAGAGCCGCGAGTGAACTCGTTGCGTAGGTCGCACCATCGGACGTGCGGTGAACGAAGAGTCGATGGCTACCGCGTCCCGCCGCAACGACGAGTGCCCCCGACCGGTCACAGCCGACGGCGACCACGTCGTCGGGATCGCCGTCGAGCAGCGAAGCGGGCGTCGATGAACAGCGCGATGCGACCGATCCGAAGAACGCCGTCGCGCCGGTGTCGCTGCGCGAGAGGCACGCGACGAGTCCCGAACCGAACGCGCCGATCGTGGTCGTTCCCGACGCGGCCGGCGTCACGACCGTTTCGATGGCGCCATCGCCGGTTGACGCGAGCGAATCGACCCATCGTTGCGCGGCGCGCGGGTCGGGCCCCGAATAGGCGAAGACTCCGTGCATCGCCGCCGTCACACGGGGTCGACGTCGAGGGGTCGGCGCGTCGCGCGAACCACGAGGTCGGCCAACAGGCCGAGAGTTGTGACCTGCAGCGCCGCGAAGAAGATGAGGAGCGTGTTCGTCGAGAGTCGGAAGTCGCGGCTGGACCAGTCGAAGCCGAGCTTGGCGACCGCGACGACGAAGAGAATGCCACCGAACGGCAGGAACACCTTGAGCGGGTTGTAGGAAAGCGTCATGCGGATGACCTGAAGGATGTAGCGCTTGGTGTCGCGCCACCAGTGGAACTTCGATCGCCCCGCGCGCGGGAAGTAGTCGATCGGTACGTAGCCGACGGTGTAGCCGTTCGCGAGGAACGACATCGTCAGGGTGGTGACGCACGAGAAACCGTTCGGCAAGTGGTGCACGTACTGCAGCGCGACGTCGCGGCGGAATGCGCGGAGTCCCGAGTTGAGGTCCTTGATGTCGGTCTCGGTGAGGTAGCTGGCCAGTTTGCGAATGAACCACTTGGCGGGTTTGCGGAAGATCTTGAGCGTGCCTTCCTCGGTTCGGCGCGCACCGACGACGTGGTCGTAACCCTGCATTTGGTCGACGAGCCACGGGATTTCGTCGTTTGGATAGGTCATGTCGACGTCGGTCCACACGACGACGCGGCCCACTGCGGCGTTCGTGCCCGTGCGGCGCGCCGCACCCGAGCCACGGTTGACGGGGTGGCGGATGAGCCTGATGTCGGGGATCGACTCCAAGTCACGTTCGGAGCCGTCGTCCGACCCGTCGTCGATGACGATGATCTCGTAGCTGTACTTCGAGTCGTCGAGCGCCTTGCGGATGCGCGAGATCTCTTCGCGAAGATGGCCACGCTCGTTGTAGATCGGGAGCACCACGCTGACGTCGCAGAGGTTCTCCGGGTGCGTCATATCAGCACGAATCTACTCCCGTGCGCTTCCACAGAACGATGTTTCCGCGCTTCTGTTTGCCTCGCGAGGCCCCGTCGTTCTCGTGGGCAAAGATTTCCCAGCCCGCGTCTTCGGGTGCGCGATCCTCGGCCCCGATGACGCAGCGCAATGGGCCGCGGTCCATCCAGTGAACGTCGTCGCGTTCGACCTGGATCGGATGCAAGAGGTAGCGGTAGTCGAAGTACGTCTGACCGCCGAGGCCGCCGGAGTCGAAGATGATCGTGGTCTGCCGTCCGTCACCGTTGACGAGTTCCTTCACCGAATCGTCGAGCGTGATGTCGTCGAAGTAGTCGCGGTACGGAACGACCGTCCTTGCGGCGGTGAACGCCGTGAATGCGAGTGACAGCGTGGCGAGAACGGCAAGCAGGGCGTGCGTGCTGCGCCGCGACACGGCGAGTAGAACGAACGAGAGCGCGACGAAGACGATGGTCAGCGAGGCGTAACCGGCGGGCTTGGTCAGCTTCAGGGCCCAGTCGAGTGCGATGGCATTGGGAACCGCAAAGAACCCGCCCGCCGAGATCATCGCACGCAGTTCGTCGCGTCCGGCCGCGACGGCGAGCACGGCGATGGCGGCGATGGTGGCGACGATTCCCCACACCCATGCCCGACGCGCGGCGCGC
>CAYFNP010000015.1:0-1817 GCA_964344425.1 uncultured Bifidobacterium sp.
ATTCGTTGGCGTACGAGTGCTGAGAGATCGGTTCGTGGATGATGTCCGACCTCGACGGCGGGCTCGTAGCGCACGTGGTGGCCCGCGCGATCGAGCCGCCAGACAAGGTCGACGTCCTCGCCCGTGCGCATGGATTCGTCGAATCCGCCGATCGCGCGGATGGCGCCCACATTGCACAGCAACATCGCGGCGGGAACGTAGGGAACGCGCGATCCCGATCGCACCCGTGCCGGCAGCGGCCCGGCATCGAGCGGTGAACGGGAGGATTCGTAACGCTCGATCGTTGACGAGCCGCCGATGCTGCGTACGCGCGGCGCGATCGCGGCCGTTCGGGGATGTGCGACCCATGCGGCGAGTGCCGCGACGTCGTCGAATGCCGCAACGACATCGGAGTCGACGAAGACCACCCACTCTGTTCGGGCGAGTGCGAGGCCCGTGTTGCGTGCCGCTGCGGGCCCACCGTTCTCGGGTCGTCGCTCGACGCGAACGGTTGTGTCGCCCGCGGCGAGGGTTGGAAGCGGTAGCGGTGACGCATCGTCGACCACGATCACCTCGGCCGTTCCCGAAAACCCGCCGACCAGTGCCGCGACCCTGTCAGCGACCGTCGCGCGGTCGACGAAGGCGGGAATCACAACCGTGATCTCGGCAGGGTCGATTCCGTGCAGGTGTTCGTCGGGAAGTGGATGGATCGCGCCGGCATCGAGCAGCTTTTCGGTGAGCGGTGCACCCGACTCCGGAACCTCGTCACCGCGTTCGATCGCTTCGGCGATGCCGCGGCCCGCGGTGGTGAGACGGAATACGCGCACCGGCGACCCGGCGATGACGGCATCGCCCGATGCGGGCCTGCGCCACGACGGGTCCATGCTGAAACGCATGGGTCAGTTTCGCATCACTTGCGGCGTTTGCGCACGTGACGAACGATCTCGATCAGCACGGTGATCGAGATGGCCGTCGTGAAGGCAACGACGAACGCCAGCGTGTGGTTGTCCTCGAAGGTCTTGCCACCGACGTAGCCGAGAAGGGCGGCGTACGACGCCCAGATGAGCGCGGCAACCCCGACCCACTTGGCGAACCAACGGTGAACCTGGCCGGTGATACCGCACGACAACGTGAGCAAAGTACGGCCCCCGGGAATGAAGCGTGCGGTGACGAGGAGCAGTCCGCCGCGCTCTTCGATCTGGTTTTCCGCCCAGTCGAGTTGCTTCGCACGCTTCTCACTGCGTCGGTAACGACGGTTGACCCAATCCTTTGCGCGGAGACCGATCTCGTACGACATGTTGTCACCAAGGAACGCACCCACTGCGCCGACGGCGATCACACCGACAATGTTCAGGTCACCGAGGCCGGCTGCGACGCCACCGATGATGACCATCGTTTCACTGGGGACGACGGGCAGAACCGAGTCGAGAAGCGCGATGACGAGAATGACGATGTAGAAGACGGGCGAGTCGGACAGGTCGCGAAGGCTGTCGAAGACCGTGGCGACACCCGCAGCGAGCACGTTCGGTCCCTGTCAGTCCGCCGAAGAGTCGAGCGAGTGCTCGGTGCCGGCGCGGAGACGACGAAGGTTCGGAATGTGCTTGGCAACGACGAGAAACGCGAGCCCGACCATCGCGAGAACCTCCCAAGCAGGTGTGCCGCTGATCAACATGCCGACCGGCACGCCGATCGTGACGACGAGCGAGGCGATCGACGCCTTCTTCGTCAACTTGCTGATGGAAACCCACAGGACGGCGAGGACCACGCTGAGAACGGGCTGCAAAACCAGAATGGCCCCGCTGCCCGTGGCAACACCTTTGCCGCCTTTGAATCGACGG
>CAYFNP010000015.1:1917-15804 GCA_964344425.1 uncultured Bifidobacterium sp.
GGGGCTATGCGTCGACGGGCTTGCGCGTGAGACGCACCGGTCGCGAATGGTCGTGTGACGGCCGCGGAACCGATGAGGTTGTTGCACTCAACAATTCGGCCCCGTGTCCGGTGACGCATTCGGGGTCGGGACCATCGAGGGGAAGACCCGTGAAGAACTTTGCGGCCATGCAGCCGCCCTGACACGCGTCGTAGCTACCGCACGACGCACACGCACCGGCTGATTCAGGTTCACGGAGCGAAGTGAAGAGCTGACTCTCGCGCCACACGCTCGTGAAGCCACCCTTGTCGAGAACGCTGCCGGCCTTGAACTCGTCGTGCAGCACGAACGGGCACGCGTACACGTCGCCCAACGGGTCGATGAGACACACGACGCGACCCGCACCACACAGGTTCAAACCCGGCAACGACTCGCCGAGAGCATTCAGGTGGAAAAACGAGTCGCCCGTGAGCACGTTCTCGCCGTGGGCGAGCAGCCAGCGGTAGACCTCGACCTGTTGTTCGGCCGTCGGATGAAGTTCGTGCCAAGTATCGGCACCGCGGCCCGCCGGGCGCAGGCGCGTGATGCGCAGTTGTGCGCCGTACGAATCGGCGAGCGCCTTGAACGTGTCGAGCTGCGCAACGTTGTGGCGCGTGACGACGACCGAAATCTTGAAGCCCGCGAAACCTGCATCGCGCAGGTTGTTCATCGCGCGGACGGCCGTGTCGAACGAACCCTCGCCACGGACGGCGTCGTTCGTGGCGGCGTCGGTGCCGTCGAGGCTGATCTGGATGTCGAGATAGTCGAGCGCGGCGAGACGACGCGCGGTGTCGGCGTCGATGAAGGCACCGTTGGTCGAGAACTTGACACCGATGCCGTTGTTGACCGAGTACTCGATGATCTCGAAAAAGTCGCGGCGCACCATCGGTTCGCCGCCGCCGATGTTGACGTAGAACACCTGCAGCTCGCGCAGTTCGTCGATGACGGCTTTTGCTTGTTCGGTGGTGAGTTCGCGCGGGTCACGTTGGCCACTGCTCGACAGACAGTGGACGCACTGCAGATTGCAGGCGTAGGTGAGTTCCCATGTGAGACAGATCGGCGCGTCGAGGCCGCGCTTCAACTGCGACGTCAACGTTTCAGCCGACACGGATGATCTCGCTGTGCGTGAGATTGTCGAGAGCCGTCAGAAACGCGGGTCGACGTTCGGCGGCGATTCCGCACGCGTCGAGCGTGGCACCGACCGTGGGGTGGTCGCCGAGGCTCTTGACGACCGTGACGATGTCGGGGTGCTTCAGAAACACGAGCCGGCGGTTTCCGTAGTGATAAGCGAGTGCGCCGAACGGCTCGGGGCGCAATGCAACCTGATCCGAAAGGCTGCAGGCTGACTCGAGTGTCAGGGTCATCGTCTGAGTCTTCGCCGTTGCGGCCGGGAATGCTGTCGGCTCGTGGGGCTGCTCAGTAGACGCCGCACATGCCGTCGATGGAGATCTCTTCGACGAGCAGTTCGTCGAGGACGAGAACTTCGGCGTCGTTCGAACCCGCGCCGTTGTCCGCCGTTTCGGAGACGGGCTTTTCGAGAACGCTGGACTGCGGTGCCGGTGTCATGGCGCAATCGTACCGTGTGACGCTCGACCGGTGCGTGGGCTAGCGTCCTCCCCGTACCGAGAGGGGGCCTCGTGAAAACCAAAGCAGCGATCCTGTGGGAGACCAACAAGCCGTGGTCGGTCGAGGAGATCGACCTTGATCCACCCGGTCCGGGCGAGGTTCTCGTCAAAATGGCGGCCTCGGGAATGTGCCACAGCGACGAACACCTCGTCACGGGCGATCTTCCCTTCGCGCTCCCCATCATCGGTGGCCACGAGGGTGCCGGCATCGTCGAACAGGTGGGCGAGGGAGTGAGTTGGCTCGCTCCCGGCGACCACGTGGTGTTCGGGTTCATTCCGTCGTGCGGGCGTTGCCCCAGTTGCAGCACCGGGCATTCGAACCTGTGCGACCTCGGCGCCTACCTCGGCACCGGCCGCCAGATCGCCGACCAGACCGCGCGTCACCACGCGAACGGGCAAGACGTCGGCATCATGTGTCTACTTGGCACGTTCGCCCACCACACGGTGGTGAACGAGGCCTCGTGCATCAAGATCGAAAACGACGTACCGCTCGACAAGGCGTGCCTTCTCGGCTGCGGCGTTGTCACCGGGTGGGGAAGCAGCGTGTACGCCGCCGACGTGCAGCCGGGTGACACCGTTTGCGTGGTCGGCATCGGCGGCATCGGTGCCAACGCGATCCAGGGCGCCAAGCTCGCCGGAGCAAAGCGCGTCATTGCAATCGACCCGATCGAGTTCAAGCGTGAGAAGGCGATGCAGTTCGGCGCCACGCACACGGCCGCATCAATGACCGAAGCGGTCGACCTTGTGCGCGACCTCACGTGGGGAACCATGGCGAACAAGGTCGTCATGACGATGGGCGTGGGCAGCGGTGCCGTCATCGGCGAGGCGCTCGCACTGACCGCAAAGCGCGGTCGAGTCGTCGTGACAAACATTCACCCGGCGATGGAGTTCAGCGCGAACATGAGCCTGCTCGACCTCACGCTGATGGAAAAGCAGGTTGTCGGTTCGTTGTTCGGTTCGGGCAACCCGCGCGCCGACATTCCGAAGTTGCTCGGTCTGTACCGCGAGGGACAGCTCGATCTCGATGGCCTGGTCACGAAGACCTACCCACTCGAGGGTGTCAACGACGGCTACGACGACATGCGCAGCGGAAAGAACATCCGCGGCGTGCTGGTGTACAACTGAACCGCGACAAGTTCGCACGACAGGGGGAACAATGAAGACGAAAGCAGCGGTCATCCACGGACTTCACCAGGACTGGAGCATCGACGACGTCGAGGTGCACGCACCCAAGGCGGGCGAAGTGCTCGTCAACTGGAAGGTCGCGGGTCTGTGCCACAGCGACGAGCACCTCGTCACGGGCGACATGGTGCCGCCAAAGGAATTGCTCGACATGATGGGGCTCGACTCGATGTTCCCCATGGTCGGAGGCCACGAGGGTGCGGGCATCGTGCTGGAAGTCGGTGCGGGCGTCACCTCGGTGAAGAAGGGCGACCACGTGTCGGCGTCGTTCGTTCCGTCGTGCGGTCGTTGTCGCTACTGCAGTACCGGTCGCCAGAACCTGTGCGATTCGGGTGCCGGCGCGATGGTGCCCGGCATGATCACCGACGGAACACATCGCCACTTTCTCAACGACGGAACGCCCGTCGGCATGATGGCCAAGATCGGAACCTTTTCGCAGGTCGCCTGCGTCGCCGAGGCGTCGGTCATCAAGGTCGACCCCGACCTGCCGCTCGAGTCGGTTGCACTCGTGTCGTGCGGCGTCGCAACGGGCTGGGGCTCGGCGACCAACCGCGCCGACGTGCAGCCGGGTGACACCGTCGTCGTTGTCGGCATCGGCGGCATCGGCATCAACGCGGTGCAGGGTGCGCGCATGGCGGGTGCCAAGCGTGTCATCGCCGTCGACCCGGTCGAGTTCAAGCGCGAGAAGGCGATGGAGATGGGCGCAACCCACACCTTCGCATCGATGGAAGAGGCGATGGCTCCCGTCATGGAGATGACGTGGGGTCAGATGGCCGACCGCGTCATCATGACGCCCGGGGTTCTGCACGGCGAGATGATGGAGTCGGCCCAGAACCTGACGGGCAAGGGCGGCACCATGGTCGTCACCGCAATCTCGCCCATCACCAGCGGAACCGCGCACATCAACCTGTTCAACCTCGCGATGTTCAACAAAGAGGTCAAGGGCACCATCTTCGGAAGCCTGAACCCGCGTGCCGACATTCCGAAACTGCTCGGCATGTACCGCGACGGCCAGTTGAAGCTGGACGAACTGATCACCAAGCGTTACGCCCTCGCCGACATCAACGAGGGCTACCGCGCGATGCGCGACGGCGAAAACATCCGCGGCATCATCGTGAACGACTGAAGGTCGTCACGGAGTGCAAAGTGAACGACGGACAGTCGTCGAAGACGACAAAGTGAACGACTGAATGACGACACCTGACATCCTGCAGGAACTCGGACGTTCGGTCGTCGGCAGGCGACGCGAACTCGAGATCGTGCTCGCGGCGTTGTCGGCCGACCGCCACGTGGTTCTCGAAGGGCCCCCGGGGACGGGCAAGTCGACGCTGTTGCGCGCGATGGCCACCGCGCTCGGCGTCGGGTTCGAGTTCGTCGAGGGCAACGCCGAACTGACGCCCGCGCGACTTGTCGGGTCGTTCGACCCGGCGCGGGTGCTGAACGAGGGTTACGCCGCCGATGCGTTCATCGACGGTCCATTGATCACTGCGATGCGCGAGGGTTCGCTGCTCTACGTCGAAGAGATCAACCGCATTCCCGAAGAGACGCTGAACGTTCTCGTCACCGTGATGAGCGAGGGTGACATCAGCGTTCCGCGCCTCGGTCGCATTTCTGCTTCACCCGGATTCCGACTCGTCGCGGCGATGAACCCGTTCGATGCCGTCGGCACCGCGCGCATTTCGGGTGCGATCTACGACCGCGTGTGCCGTGTATCGGTTGAATACCAGTCGCACGACGAGGAAGTCGACATCGTCCTGCGCACCGTGCCCGCAGCCGACCGAAAGTGGGTCGGCGACGTCGTGCAGGTGGTGCGTTTGACCCGTGCACACGCCGATCTGCGCACCGGCTCGTCGGTGCGCGGGGCAATCGACACGGCGCTGGTCGCGGCATCCCTCGGTGAATTGCGCGGAACCGCGCCAACCGTTGCGACGACCGCACTCGACGCCGCGCTTGCCGCACTCAGCGGCCGTGTTCGTGTTCGCGAAGGAGTCGCGCGTTCCGCCGAGGACATCGTGCGCGAAATCTGGGCGTCGGTCTTTGGGGCAGCGAACGGGTCGGGCGACCCGGGAAAAGGTGGAGCCCCGATCGGGGCCACGAACTCCCGCTGATCAAAGAAGGTGCCGAGGCCGCCGCCGCCGAGCGCGAGGCCGCGCGCCGCACGAAGTCCCGAACGGAACTCTCGCGCCACCCGAATTTCGAACAGGTGTCGCCCGAGGTGGGCGAACTCGACGAGGCCGCCGTTGACGAAGCAATGCGTGACAACGCCGACGACACGCTGGCGATGATCGCCGACCTCACCGCTGCAACCGACCCGAAGCTGCGCGCGCTCGCCAAACGTCTCGCGGGTCGGCTGATGCTCGATCTCGCCTCGCCGGTTTCGCGCAACCGACGCGGTGTGGGCCGCATGGTGACCGGCAGCTACCGCGACGACGGTGACATCGACCTTGATGCGAGTGTCGAGGCATTCGAGGGACGTGGCGCAAAGCGTCGTGTGCGCACCGAGGAATTGCGCGTACGAACGTGGACGAGAAAGGACACGGCCCTGTGTCTTGTGGTCGACCGCAGTGGGTCGATGGGTGGCAAGCCGCTCGCGACCTCGGCCGTCGCAGCTGCGGCCGTTGCGACACGCGAGCCCAAGGATTACAGCGTGCTCGCGTTCGGTCGTGACGTCGTCGTTGCGAAGTCGCAAGACGTGCCGCGCTCGGGCGAGGAAGTCGTCAACTCTGTGCTGACGCTGCGTGGCTTCGGCACGACCGACCTGGCGTCGGCGTTGCGCGCCGCCGCCGAGCAACTCTCACGATCGACGGCTGCACGAAAGGTCGTTGTGCTGCTGTCGGACTGTCGGGCCAACGAACCGGGCGACGTCACCGCTGCTGCGCGCTCGCTCGACGAACTGTGCATCGTTGCGCCCGAAGGGGACGACGCAGAGGCGCGTTCGTTCGCCGTGGAAACCGGCGCGCGGGTTGCAACGGTCGGTGGACCGAGCGAGATCCCCGCGGTCTTTGCGACGATCCTCGACCGCGTCTAGCGACAGGTCGGGTCGTTCGGCGGGGTGACGCTGAACCGCTGTTGGGCAAGGGTCTGGTTCAGTTCGCCCGGAACCGAGGTTGTTGTGGTCGTGTCGGCCTTGATGCCGCGACCCGAGCCGACGGCGGCGTCGATCTGGTTGAGTTGTGCGTTGCCCTCGGAAATCGACGCGGTGCCGCGGAATATCGACAGCACGGCCTCCATCGAGTCGCTCTTCATGATCGGTTCGATGACCGACTGGCCGCCGATGCGCTTCATCACGCCGTCAACCGTGTAGGTGCGCACGTCCTTTTCGCTGACGTTGCGCATGGCGCGTGCCAATTGCAGCATGTTCAGAGGCGACAGGTTGTCGTCGGTGACGACGTTCTTCAGCGCGGCACCGAGGAGCTCGTTCGCGACGGCGGGATTCGTGACGCCCTTGTCGAGCGCGGCGCGCAGCACCCGACGCAGGAAGTCCTGTTGACGCGCGATGCGTCCCCAGTCCCCCGACGGATCGCCGACCCACTTGTTCTTCTTCGTGTCGAAGTAGGCGTAGTGACGCGAGCGGACGTAGGCCAGCGCGTCGTCACCGTCGAGCTTTGCGCAGCCCGCGGACTTCACGTAGAAGTTGGTGTTCTTGTCACGCGCCGGAAACGCGAAGGGGATGCGTACGCCGCCGACAGCGTTGACGATGGTCTTGAAAGCACAGAAGTCGACCGCGAGGTAGTGATCGACTCCGATGCCGAAGTTCGTCATGATCGTGTCGACCAAGCGCTGCGGTTCGTTGGGGCGGAACGCGGTATTGATGCGGTTCTTCGAATCGGACTTGGCGATCTTGACGTACAGGTCGCGGGGGAACGACAGCACCGCGGCCTGGTTCTCCTTGGGGTTGACGCGAATGATCATGATGGTGTCGGTCAGACCCGCGTAGCCGGTGCGCTCACCGACCGTCTTCTGGTACTCGTTCTTTCGGTCGACGCAGGCGTTGTTGTCGCGCCCCGTGATGAGGAAGTTCTTCGTGCTGAGGTCGCCCTCGGGAATGTCATCGAGTTGGTCGGCGGGTACGGGGCCGTCGGCAACTGTCTTTTCGCCGGCCGGATTGATGGTGACGACCTTGCGGTTCGTGACGCGTTGGTTCGCGTAGACCAACGACGCCCCGCCGACCACGAGACCGAGCGCGATGAGCAGGTTGAAACCGAAGATGAGGCGCTGCGGCCAGGTGTGCCGGAAGTGGTGGCGCGCCATGGCCCCGACGCTATCCGTCAGTTCTCGGCTGCAGGGGTCGGGGCGAGCGTGACGGATGCCGTGATTTCGTCGCCCCCCGCGCCGATGCTGTGGCTGCGCACGGTGCCGGCGAGCACCAGATCGCCGATCGACGAATCGACCGCTGCGATCGCGTCGGCCGGACCGCTGACGACGAGTGACTCGACCTCGGCGCGCTGTGACACCTTTGCCTCGGTCTTCGACCGACGGATGAGCGCAAGGACACCGCACACCGAGTCGAGGAAACGTTCGTGGTCACCGGTTGTGTCGATGCCCGCCAGCAGTTCGCCGTGGGTTGGCCACGGAGCCACGTGGACGGACGAATCGTTCCACCAACGCCACACCTCTTCGGCGACGAAGGGAACAAGGGGTGCAAAAAGTCGCTGGATCGCCGAAAGCGCGCGGCGCAGCGCCGCACGTGCCGACGCGGCATCCGCTGCATCGACGCCGTCGACGGAGTAAGCGCGTTGTTTCACCAGTTCGACGTAGTCGTCGCAGAACCACCAGAAGAACGCCTCGGTGCGCTCGAGTGAACGCGCATAGTCGAACCCCTCGAAAGCCCGCGTGCATTCGTCGACGACGTCGGCGAGTCGGCCGAGCATCGCGATGTCGACCGGCTTCGTCGGTGCAACCGACGCATCCACGTCGCCGAAAGCCAAAACGAACTTGGTGACGTTGAGAAGTTTCATGGCGAGCTTTCGCCCGACTTTCATCTGCTCTTCGCTGAACGCCGTGTCGACGCCGGGGCGTGCGCTGGCCGCCCAGTAACGAACCGCATCGCTGCCGTACTTGTCGAACAAGTCGATCGGCGTGACGACGTTGCCCTTGGACTTCGACATTTTCTTGCGATCGGGATCAAGGATCCAGCCGGACAGCGCGGCGTTGCTCCACGGCGCAACATCGTGTTCGAAATGCGCACGGACCACGGTGGAGAAGAGCCACGTGCGGATGATCTCGTGCGCCTGGGGCCTGACGTCCATCGGGAAGACGTTCGCGAACATCGCCGGGTTGTCGAGCCAGCCGCCGGCGATCTGTGGTGTGAGCGAACTTGTCGCCCACGTGTCCATGACGTCGGGGTCGCCCACGAAACCTCCGGGTCGTCCGCGCTGCGATTCGTCGTAGCCCGCGGGAACGTCGGTGCTGGGGTCGATCGGCAGCTGGTCGTCGGCAGGGACGAGCGGCGAGTCGTGGTTGACCGAACCGTCGTCGTTCAGCGGATACCACAGGGGAATCGGAACACCGAAGTAGCGCTGACGGCTGATCAGCCAGTCACCGTTCAGTCCCTCGACCCAGTTTTCGTAGCGGTAGCGCATGTGTTCGGGGTGCCACGTGAGTTCGTGACCGCGACGAACGAGGCGCGCACGCAGGTCGGCCTCGCGGCCGCCGTTGCGGATGTACCACTGCCGCGACGTCACGATTTCTAGCGGTCGTTCGCCCTTTTCGAAGAACTTCACCGGATGCGTGATCGCGCGCGGCTCGCCGATCATCTCGCCACTGGCGCGGAGAAGTTCGACGACGGCGGTCTGTGCCTGCTTGACGTTCTTGCCGGTGATGGTCGCCCAGCTGTCGCGGCCCCGTGCCGAGGTGATGGCCTCGGGTGCGTCGGCCACGATTCGGCCGTTGCGGGCGATGATCGCGCGGGTCGGCAGCTGCAGTTCGCGCCACCAAGTGACGTCGGTGACGTCGCCGAACGTGCAGATCATTGCGATGCCCGTGCCCTTGTCGATCTGTGCAAGCGGATGGGCGAGGATCGGTACCTCGACGTCGAAAAGGGGAGTGCGGACCGTCGCTCCGAAGAGCGGCTGGTAACGCTCGTCGTCGGGGTGTGCGACGAGCGCAACGCACGCGGCCAGAAGTTCGGGCCGCGTGGTGTCGATGAGGATGTCCCCTGAGCCGTCGGTGCGGTGGAATGCAATGGTGTGGTAAGCGCCGGGGCGGTCGCGGTCCTCGAGTTCGGCCTGCGCGACCGCGGTGTCGAAGTCGACGTCCCACAACGTCGGTGCTTCCTGCGAATACGCCTCGCCGCGCGCGAGGTTGTTGAGGAACGCGCGCTGACTGACCTTGCGGCTGCGCGACTCGATGGTGGTGTAGAGGAGCGACCAATCGACCGACAAACCAAGGCGACGGAACAAGTCCTCGAAGACCTTTTCGTCTTCGTGCGTGAGTTCGTTGCAGAGTTCGATGAAGTTCGGGCGCGAAACCGGAACGGCCTTGTGATCCTTGGGCGGGTCGCCGCGGAAAGGCGGCGTGAAATTGGGGTCGTAGGCCACCGACGGATCGCACGTGACGCCGTAGTAGTTCTGCACGCGACGCTCGGTCGGCAGGCCGTTGTCATCCCATCCCATCGGGTAGAAGACGGCCTTGCCCGTCATGCGTCGGAAGCGTGCCAACGTGTCGGTGTGCGTGTAGGAGAACACGTGTCCCATGTGAAGCGAACCGCTGACCGTGGGCGGCGGCGTGTCGATTGCAAAGACATCCGCGCGCGGTCGTGCACGGTCGAATGCATAGACACCCTCGTGGTCCCACGCGGCCGACCAGCGACTCTCGATTCCGTCGAGAGTCGGCTTCTCAGGGGGGGTTGGCATAGGCACTTACCCTAGAGTCAGAACGTGCTTTCCCTCTATGACACGGCCTCCCAGGAGGTCCGACCCCTCGCGATGCGACGGCCGGGGCACCTTTCCATTTATCTCTGCGGACCAACCGTGTACGGCCCGCCCCACCTCGGCCACGGCAGGGCCACCCTCGTCTACGACATCCTGCGCCGCTACCTCACCTGGACCGGCGTGCAGGTTCGGTTGGTGTCGAACATCACCGACATCGACGACAAGATCATCGACCGCGCCAATCGCGAGAGCCGTCCGTGGCAGGAGATCACGCACAAGTGCGAGGACATCTGGTTCAGGGCGATGGCGGCCCTGAACGTCGAGCGCCCGACAGACGTTCCCCACGCGACCGAATACGTCGACCAGATGGTCGGCATGATCGCGACACTCGTCTCGAGCGACCGCGCCTATGCCACCTCTGACGGTGTGTACCTGTCGGTCGAGTCGGTCAACGACTACGGCCTCCTTGCGCACCAGCGTCTCGAGGACATGCTCGCCGGTGGCGGTGAACGCGAGGTGTTCGGCGCCGGAGAAAAGCGCCATCCGGCCGACTTCGCACTGTGGAAGTTCACCAAGCCCGGTGAACCAGCGTGGCCGTCACCGTGGGGCGACGGTCGTCCCGGCTGGCACAGCGAGTGCGTCGTCATGAGCCTCGAACTCTTGGGTGAAGGGTTCGACCTGCACTGTGGCGGTGCCGACCTGCGCTTTCCGCACCACGAAAACGAACGCGCGCAGGCCGTCGCTCTGGGCAAGCAGTTCGCTGCGCACTGGATGCACAACGGATTCGTTGTCGACGCCGAGGGCGAAAAGATGTCGAAGAGTCTCGGCAACGTGGCGAATCTGCTCGATCTCGTCGAGAAGTACGACCCGCGCGCCTACCGCATGCTGTTGCTGCAGACGCACTACCGCTCGCCCGTGCGCGTTGGCCAGGACAACATCGACGCCGCGGTCAAGGCCGTCACCGGAATCGACGGTTTCTTCTCTCGCATCGACACCAATTCGGCGATACCAGATGTCGCGGTGCTCGATTCTTTCCGTCGCGCAATGGACGACGACCTCGACACGCCGACTGCGACGGCACTGATGTTCGACACGATGCGCCGCGCCAACGCGGCCGTCGACTCGGGTGACGCGGCCGTGGCCGCGTCACTGGCCGGCGCGGTGCGCGAAATGTGTTCCGCGTTCGGCTTGACGGTCAATGACGTCGCCGATGTCGACGACGACGTCACGCAGAAGGCCCGCGATCTCGACGCCGCACGCGCGGCCAAGGATTTCGCGCGGGCCGACGCACTGCGTGCCGAACTACAGAACGCCGGCTACCTGGTCGAGACGACGAAGGACGGCACCCGCGTGCGTCGCGGGTGATCCGAGCAGAAACTTTCGAATGAAGCGCACGGCCAACCGGCAGTCGTCGAACGACGCACCGCGGTTTCCTCCCGGCTTCTGGACGATCTGGAGCACGGTTGCGCTCGACATGGTGGGCTTCGGCATGGTCGTGCCGATCCTCGGCAGGTACGCCGAACGATTCGGGGCGAGCGGTTTCGAGGTTGGCCTGCTGTTCTCGATGTTCTCGATCGCGCAGTTCTTCTTCGCACCCGTTCTCGGGCGATTGTCCGATCGCATCGGCCGCAAGCCGGTCATCATCGTCTCGCTGCTCGGCACTGCCGTTGGCAGCTTCCTCACGGGTGCCGCCGGCGCGTTGTGGTTGCTGTTCGTTGCGCGCTTCATCGATGGCGCCTCGGGCGCAAGCGTGTCGGTCGCCCAAAGCGCCATCACCGACATCGCTCCGCCCGACCAACGCCCGCGCCTGCTCGGCATGCTCGGCGCGGCGTTCGGTGTCGGATTCGTGTTCGGCCCGGCAATCGGTGGCCTCGCCGCGCTCGGTGGTCCGCACGTGCCGTTCTACCTGGCGTCGGCCTTCGCGCTGTGCAACGCGATTGCCGCGTGGTACCGACTTCCCGAGACCAACACGACCCCCGCGCAACGCCGCTCGCAGAGCGACAGCGACCGTGCGGGTCGACGCTTCGCCGTCAACAAGTACACGGCGACGGCGTTGCTTGCCGGCACCGCATTCGCGGGTTTCGAGGCCACCTTTGCGTTGTTCGGTGAACGCCGCTTCTCGCTGACCGAGGGTTCGGCTGCAGCGGTGTTCCTGGTCGTCGGCGTGATGCTGGTCATCGTGCAAGGTGGGCTCATCGGTCCGCTGACGCGCCTTCTCGGTTCGCAGCGTCTCCTGCGTGTTGGATTCGCCGTACTGATCGGCGGATTCTTGGTTCTCTCGGTCGCCGAGGTATGGGCCGTTCTCTTCGTCGCGCTCGTCCTGCTGTCGCTTGGCCAGGGTGTGGTGACGCCATCGCTGACGAGCGTCGTCTCTGAATCGGTTGCCCCCGACCGACGTGGCGCGGCCCTCGGCGTGCAGCAGTCGGCTGGTGCCCTGTCGCGGATCATCGGCCCGGCCATCGCCGGTCTCGTGTTCGACCACGCTGGCGTCGCATGGCCGTACGTCACCGCGGCGGTGCTGACCCTCGCGGCCCTTCTTCTCGTAGCGTTTGTGCGCAGGTCATGAAGGAACACTTCGCAGTCCAGCCCCGCGAGGGAAACTTCGCGCCGCCGTCGATGGGTTACGTGCCCGCTCTCGATGGGCTGCGTGCGCTCGCCGTCATCGCGGTCATCTTCTACCACGCGAAGTTCAGCTGGATGCAGGGCGGCTTCATCGGTGTCGAGGTGTTCTTCGTCGTCAGCGGGTTCCTCATCACGTCGTTGCTCCTCGAGGAACTCGACGAGAACCACACGATCGGTCTCAAGCAGTTCTGGTTGCGCCGTGCGCGGCGTCTCTTGCCGGCACTCTTCGTGATGCTGGTCTGCGTGTCGGCGTGGGCGTTGCTCTTCTCCGACTACACCGTCGGCCAGTTGCGGCACGACTTCCTGCCCGCCACCTTCTACTTCTCCAACTGGTGGCAGATCTTCTTCACCGACGTCCCGTATTTCGCGCCCGCCGACCCGCCGTTGCTGCGCCATCTTTGGTCGCTCGCCGTCGAGGAACAGTGGTATCTGCTCTGGCCGTTTGCGTTCGTCGGCCTGATGCGCTGGCGTCGCAGCCGCGCACGTCTCGCACAAACGCTCGGTATCACCGCACTCGTCATCATGGTGCTGACCGCCGTGCTGTACAGCGCAAGCAACGCCGACCGGATCAATTTCCTCTATCTCTCCACGCTCACCCGTTCCACCGGGCTGCTGTTGGGAGCCGCAGGTGCGTTGTTGTGGCGCCCGTGGACCGTCGTCGGCCGTGCGCGAGTCTCCGAGATTCCCGAGCGCACACTCGGCATGTTTGCGGTCGGCTCGTCGGGACTGCTCGTCGTTCTCGCATTCTCACTGACGGTCGAGGGAGCATTCCTCTACCGAGGCGGCCTCGCGCTCGTCTCGGTCGCTTCGCTCGTGCTCGTCGCGGTCGCCGTGCATCCGAACGCGGCAGGCACACGAGCGTTCCTCGGTTCCGCACCGCTCGTGGCAATCGGCAAGCGGTCGTACGGTCTGTATCTCTGGCACTGGCCGATCTTCCTTTTTGCAGGAGCACGCGAGAGCACCGGAAAGTTCATCGTCGCGGTCGCCGTCACGGCAGTTGTCACCGAGGCGAGCTACCGCTTCATCGAAGAGCCCATCCGCGGCGGTCTCCTTGGTCGGTGGCGCGCGGTGTTGAACGACCGCGACGACGAGAACCGTCGCGACATCCTCGTCGCGGCGACTTCGTACGGAATCGCGGCAATCGTGCTGACAGCCAGCGTCGGCATCGCGCTCGCCGCGACGAAGCCCATCGACATCTCCATGGACCAGGGCCCCGATCAGGTCTTCGGCGCAACCACCACGGTGCCGATCGAAGACCCGACGCAGACGACGATGCCGGGCATCATCGCACCGACGACAACGCTGCCCGTTCTGTCCGATCCGAAGCGACTGCTCATCGTCGGTGATTCGCAGGCCAAGGCACTTGCCATCAACCAACCGGCGGGCATCGAAAAGACCTTCACGGTGTCGAACGGTTCGATTTCGGGCTGCGGTGTTTACGACGCGGGAACCGGCATCAGCAACTCCATCGACTTCAAGCAGAACTTCGACACCTGCAAGGGTTGGGAAGGCAAGTGGGCCGAGGAGGCGAAGAAGGCGAATGCGGAAATCGCACTCGTCGTGCTGGG
>CAYFNP010000016.1:0-7420 GCA_964344425.1 uncultured Bifidobacterium sp.
CCGGTGTCGAGAAGATTCGTACCCGGGGAGTTTTCGTCGAACAAACCGACGTTCTTCATCGCCCAGAACATGGTCATGAGAATCGCGGTGCCGTCGACCATCGCCGTGTCGACGACCTGGCCCTTGCCGCTCTTTTGCGCCTCGAGCAGTGCGGCAACGACGCCCAGCGCAAGAAACATGCCGCCCCCGCCGAAGTCGCCGACCATGTTGAGAGGCGGCGTCGGCATCTCGCCCACGCGACCGAAGTGGGCCAGCGCACCGGCGAGCGCGATGTAGTTGATGTCGTGACCCGCGGCCTGGCCGTACATGCCGTTCTGGCCCCAGCCGGTCATGCGACCGAACACGATCCGCGGGTTTCGCGCCATGCAGGCGTCGGGACCCACACCGAGGCGCTCCATCACACCCGGCCGGAAACCTTCGATGATCGCATCGGCGGACTCGACGAGTGCGAGCAACGTCTCGACGCCGTCGGGTTGCTTCAGGTCGACGGCGATGTTGCGGCGACCACGAAGCAGGATGTCGAAGTGCGGCGTGTCGGGCGCGGCGCCGCGGACGGACTGCGCACGCTCGACGCGAATGACCTCGGCACCGAGATCCGACAACAGCATCGCCGCAAACGGCCCGGGCCCGATTCCGGCAATCTCGATGATGCGGTATCCACTCAGGGGTCCGGCCATGGTTACTCCTTGTTCACTCGGTGATGCTGGTCAGTTCTTGATGTGCGAGATGATCGCACCGGTGATCGTCGACCACAGGGGGCGTGGCAGGTCGTGGCCCATGTCGTCGATGAGGACGAGCTTCGCGTTCGGAATCAGTTCCGCCGCGCGAACCCCACCGCTCGGTGCGATCAACGTGTCGTCGTTCCCGTGAATGACCAGAGTCGGCGCGCTGATCGATTTCATGCCGTCGGTACGGCGACCGCTCGCGTAAATCGCGGCGAGTTGGCGCGGCGCGCCCGCCGGATAGAAGGACCGGTCATACGACGCTGCCGCGTCGATGCGGTTCTGTTCGATGGTCGCGTGTTTCTTTGATTGCCACACCATCCAGGTCTTCGACGACTCGATGTACCCATCACGGTCGGCGGGCGGCGGGGTGACCAGGGCCTCCATCGCCTCGGGCGTCGGCTGTCCGTACTCGGGTTCACCGGAGTTCGACATGATCGAGGTCATTGACGCGACACGGGTCGGGTGTTCGATCGCCATCACCTGCACGATCATGCCGCCCATCGAACCCCCGATGATGTGGGCCCGTTCGACACCGAGCGCGTCGAGCAGCCCGACCGCATCTGCAGCCATGTGCGACAACGTGTACGGAACGGCTGGAACCGGCTCGTCGAGCAGAGCGGCCTTGATCACCCGGTCGACATCGGCGTTTGCGCCGTCGATTTTCGTGCTGAGACCGCAATCCCTGTTGTCGAAGCGCACGACGCGAAAACCGGCGTCGGCGATGATTCGGCAGAAATCCGCCGGCCACATCAGCATTTGTGCCGTGTACCCGGAGACGAACAAGACGGTCGGGTGGGACTCGTCGCCGAAGGATTCGTATTCGATTTCGATTCCCGTGGCGACCTTGGTTCTTGGCATTCGCCAAGTCTCACCGACGAAACGAGTCGGGTCAAAACCCTCGGCCCAATTGGCGTGTCACGACCGGCGGGAACGACGCGACAACGCGGGGGTTTCCCACTTCGACTCGTCGGGACTGACCGTACGACCCGGCGCGACCAGGGCATCGATCTCGTCGAGCGTCGCCGTATCGAGCCTGATCTCCTCGGCGCCGAGGAGCGTCGTCAGGTGATCCATCACACGCGGCCCGATGATCGCCGATGTGACGGCCGGGTGGTGCAGCACCCACGCGAGGGAAAGGTGCGCGAGCGAAACTCCCAATCGATCGGCGATCGATGCGAGCGATTCGACGAGCTCCATCTTCTGCTGGTTCGCGGGATCGTTCAGGTCGTAACGAGACGGCGTACGTGCGGCGCGACCTTCGGTGCGCTGGCCGTCACCGCGGCGGTAGGTCCCCGACAGCCAGCCGCCGTTCAGCGGACTCCACACCAACGTTCCCATCCCCAAGCGGCGGCACGTCGGCAGAAGATCGCGCTCGATCCAACGAACGAAGATCGAGTACGGCGGCTGCTCCGTGCTGAACGGAATGAAGTTGTTGCGATCGGCGACCCACGCCGCCTCCATCAGGTGTTCGGCAGGGAACGTCGAACAACCGAAGGCGCGGATCTTCCCCTGGTGCACCAGGTCGTTGAGCGCCGACAGCGACTCTTCGATCGGCACGTTCGGGTCGGGCCGATGCAACTGATACACGTCGATCCAATCGGTGCCGAGTCGACGCAGACTGTCATCGCACGCCTTGATGATGTGTCGGCGGCTGTTTCCCCACGTGTTCGGAGCCTTCTCCGTGGCGAATGGTCCGCCTTCGACCGGAAAGTGGCACTTTGTCGCGAGAATCACCGAATCACGACGCGAACCGCGCAGCGCCTTGCCGGTGATCACCTCGCTCTCCCCCGCCGAGTAAACGTCGGCCGTGTCGACGAAGTTGATGCCGTGGTCGAGCGCGTGATGGATGATGCGGACGCAGTCATCGTGGTCGGGATTTCCCCACGCACCGAACATCATGTTGCCGAGACAGAGCGGTGAAACGAGCATGCCGGTGCGACCGAGCGGTTTGTACTGCATGACGACAACCTAGAAGATGGGAACTCAGGACAGGATGTCGGCGAGTTGTTCACCCAGGCGGGCGAGCGCCGCCGGGGTGCGGACACCCCACCAAAAGAGATCACGTCCGTCGACGATGCGAACGTCGGAGATTCCGGTGGCATCACGGATCTCGGCGATGTGTCGATCAGCGAACGCATACGGTTCGGTGGGCAGCAGCACGAGACCAACTCCGCTCTGCCCAATTGCCGCCAGCTCGTCGGAGGCCACCTCGGGATACGTCGACGCGGCCCGGGCGTGAGTGACCTCCACTCCCAAGCTGGCCAGCACCGATGCCCCGTAGGTCGACGCGTTGATCGTCATCCACGGTCGCCGCCAGATCGGCACGAACGCGCGCACCGACGTCGCCCGCGTATCGCATTCTGCGTCGACGGTGACGGAGGCACCGACCGCCGCCGCGAGACGCCGAGTCTCGGTACGCGCCGAAGCAACCGACGTGACGTGCAGATCCAGAACATCGATGCCGTGCGAGATCAACGACGCGGCATCCTCTCGGCGATTCTCTTCGCGGTCGACGACGACCATGTCCGGACGCAGACCGACAATGGCCTCGATGTCGGGGTCCTTCGTGCCGCCGACGTGACGCAGCCCCGGCTGCTCACAGAAGCGGGTGCATGCGACGGGTTCGATGCCCCACTCGAGCAGCGACTCGGTGACGCTGGGAACAAGGCTGACGACGCGCACGATTTGCGAGCGGATCAGCCGCCGAGAAGACGGCGCTTTTCGGCTTCGAACTCGTCGCGGGTGATGCTGCCACGATGCAGAAGGCCCTCGAGTTTTTCGAGTTGTGTGGCGACGTCGGACGGCGCGGGGCGGAACGCACCCGATCGGGCTTCGGTGCGCAATTGCACCTGATTCAGAATTTCCTTCTTGACCTCGGCCGGACGCTGGATGTCGGTGAACCGCTGCTGTCCGTCCTGGCCACCCGATTCGATCAGCAGATCGCCCGCACCGAGCAGACGCTCGATGATCGTTTGGTTCGAGTTGACGTTGTTCACGCGCTCGAGAGGGATCTCGATCCCCTTCTTGGCGACGAGTCCCTGCTGATAGATCACCCGCGCGTTGGTCACCGCAAAGTTGGTGAATCGCCACTGCAGGTACTCCCAACCCAGCCACACGAGGGCCACCAGCAGCACCACCCCGAGACCTTCAGGTACCCAGCCCCAAAAACCCGAGTCGATCTTCGCCGTGCCGACGGCCCACGCGATCGCGGCCGCCACGACCGCACCTCCGGACTGGGCGAAATACCACCAGTGTGGGTGGAGGTCGAGCACGATCCGTTCGTTTTCGTTGAGGTGTTTGGGCGACAACGGCATGGGCTCACCTTATAACCGACCCGATTACTAGCGTGACCCCCGTGACCTCGGCCTCGCTTCTTCTCGCCCTCGACGCCGAACAACGCGCGGCGGTCACCGCTCCTGCCGATGCCGTCATCGTCGTGGCGGGTGCCGGATCAGGAAAGACGACGGTCCTGACGCGGCGAATCGCCCACCGCATCGACAACGAGACCGCCGACGCCGAACACACGCTCGCGATCACATTCACCAGGGAAGCTGCTGCGCAGTTACGCATGCGTTCGCCCCGCGGAATCCACGCCGGAACGTTCCATGCGACCGCATATGCCCTGCTCCGCCAACGACTGACCGACCAGAACAAATCGGTACCGACGATCCTCACCAATCGCCACGGCATGATGAACGAGGCGTCGCGATCCGTGAAGTCGCGCACCCCGGTGCACGAATCATTGGCCGAATACGAGTGGATGCAGGCCCGCGCACTGCAGCCCGCCGGGTATCCCGCCGCCGCAAGGGCTGCGAAACGTTCGCCGCGTCAACCCGAGGACTTCGTTGCGGTGTTCAACGAGTACGAGAAACTGAAACGACTGCGCGGCGTCCTTGACCTCGGCGACCTGCTCGCCCGCATTACCGACGAGATCAACGGATCGGTCGACTATGCCGGCGCCGTGCATTGGCGCTTCCGCCACATCCTTGTGGACGAAGCACAGGACATGAACCCACAGCAGTTCGCGTTCCTCGAAGCCCTCCGTGGCGGGCGTCGCGACGTCTTCGTCGTCGGCGACCCCATGCAGGCCATCTACGGATGGAACGGAGCCGACCCTGGCCTCTTCGACGAGCTTGCGGCGCGCTTGGGCGGGGCCACCGTGGTTCATTTGCGGAACAATTACCGCTGCTCGCCGGTCATCGTCGACGCAGGCCTCCACGTTCTTCGTTCGAACGGTTTCGATGCCGAAGCAAGATCGACCAAACCCGATGGTGAGGCCATCACCAAGCGAACGTTCGAGGACGAGTCGGCCGAGGCGCGCGGCGTCGCCGAGATCATCGCATCCTCACGTGGTCGTCTTGCCCGCTGGAACGAGATCGCCGTCCTCGTGCGCACCAACGCCCAACGTGATCAAATCGCATCGGCACTGCGCGCGGCCTCGATACCCGTTTCACACACGGGCTCGTCGGCCACCCTCGCCCCACTACTGCAGGAAATCGCTGCGTTGACCAACCGCTACGCCCTTGCCGACTGGGCGCTGGAACTTCGCGTCGCATCCGACGGCGACTCACCCGAGCACGCGCTCGCGACCCTCGTCGACGAATTCCTTGCTGCCAACCCCGTTGGTGCCGCGAACGGGAACATGTTTGCGTCGTGGTACGCCACGTCGGCGGCGCGGCCCGACACCGACGACGGCGTCGAAGTGCTCACGTTCCACGCCGCGAAAGGGCGCGAATGGCACACCGTCGTCATCGCCGGTGCCGAGCGGGGCCTGTTGCCCCACTCGTCGGCGCGAAGCACTGCCCAGAAGAACGAAGAAGTGCGGCTTGCCTACGTCGCGGTCACGCGTGCCGCAGAGCGACTGCACGTCACACGCGCAGAATCGCGAGCCGGCCGCGCGGCGGTTGAATCGCCGATTTTCGCGCACTTGCCACTTGGTGAAACGACCCGTGCGCCGATGCCCGACGAGTTGAAAGCGGTTGCCGACAACTCGCAGAGCGACACCTTGATCGGTGCGCTGAGGTCGTGGCGAAAAGATCACGCCCGTCGACTGGGCACGACGGAGCAAGCCCTGTGCGGTGACGCACTCTTGAATCGCCTGGCGGAATCACGCCCGAAGACGGTCGACGAACTTGCAGCAATCACGGGTCCGATGACCGCCGACTCATTGGCGGCCTTCCTGCTACCGATCGTTGCCGCTTTCCCCGTTGCGGATCCGCAGTAGCCGCGCGAACACTTCCTTGTTCATCGAGATGAACAGCCCCTCGGACTCGGCACACAATTTGTCGTCGGCCGTCAACGTGGCGTGTGTGTAGATCTTGCGCCCCTCGATCTTGACCACGCGTCCCGTGATGACCAGTTCGACGTGCAACGGCGTTGGCGACTTGTAACGGACCACCAGTTCACCGGTCATCCCGGGCTCGCCGGTCAACGACTGCGTTTGACCGAGAACTTCATCGAACGCCGCAGCGACGAACCCACCGTGAACACAACCCGGCGGGCCCTCGTAAGCGAGGCCGAATGTGACGCGACCGGTGACGGATCCCTCGATCCCCGCCGATGGGTCGGGGCGGGTGATTTCCATTCGCATCGGCGCAGCGATGGGGTTCATTGATCCGCTGATCGGGCTCCGGTCGAGGAAAGAGGTGCGACCGGAGCCTCCGGCCATGTGATCGACGAGGCCACCGAGGGCTCCGTAGTTCTCGTCGGCGACTTTGTCGTTCAGATGCTCGGCAATGGCCCGCACGCGTTGCGTCGCATCACGCAGATGCTCGACATCGGCCGCACCACGAACGGCCAGGTCGTGAAAGGCACGGACCGCATCGGCAAGTTCGTCACGGGCAACGTCGACCTCGGTCTTTGCCGAATCCCGCTCGTGGAATCCCCTGAAGAGACGGTCGTCGGACTCGGGCACGATGCGAGTCTAGAGATCGACCGACATGAGAACGGGCGCGTGGTCACTGGGCTGTTCGCCCTTGCGCGCATTCCTGTCGATTCCGCACCATGTGGTTCGCGCTGCGATGCCCGCCGTCGCGTACATCAGATCGATACGCATGCCGCGGCCCTGGTGAAAGTCACCACCGCGGTAGTCCCACCACGAGTACAGCCCCGCTGCTTCGTGGTGGTCACGGAAGACGTCGCGCAGGCCCCATTGTTCGAGCGCAGTCAGCGTGCTGCGCTCGGCGGCGCTGACGTGCGTTTGACCCTCGAGTTTCTTCGGGTCCCACACGTCACGGTCATCCGGCGCGATGTTGTAGTCCCCCGCGATCACGAGATTCCCGTCGGGATTCGACACGGCCGTTGCGTGGTCGACCAGCTGAGCCATCCAACGAAGTTTGTACTTGTAGTGATCGTGGTCGAGAGCCCGACCGTTGGGAACGTACACGGACACGACGGTCACTCCGCCGCAGTCGGCGGTGATGATGCGGGCCTCGGCGTCGGCTGGTCCCGCCGCAAAGTTTGCACGCACGTTCTCGATGCCGACTTTCGACAGAAGGGCAACCCCGTTCCACTGGCCCTGTCCGAAATGGGCCGAGTCGTATCCCATCTCGGCGAAGGTGAGGGCGGGAAAGGCCGCGTCGGTCATCTTCGTTTCCTGCATGCAGAGAACGTCGGGCTGCACCTCGTTCAGCCATTCGGTGACGCGCGGCAGACGTGCCTTCAGCGAGTTCACGTTCCACGTGACGATGAGCATT
>CAYFNP010000016.1:7520-15270 GCA_964344425.1 uncultured Bifidobacterium sp.
GTGAAGCCGGCGACGACCATCTGTGCCGTCTGGCCGATCGTCAGTGCATCGCGGGCACTTCGCGGCGGCGGGTCACCGAGCAGGCGCAGCGGTGCGTAGGCCTTGACGTCACCGACCATCACGTACGCGCCATGCGCGCTGTAGGAATCGACGACGCATTTCACCTTGCTGCCGACCGGATACTTCTCGACGAACGCCAGAAACGGCAGAACCTCGTTGACGGTGCGAGTAGCCGGGGCCTTGTCGGCCGACTTTGCGGTCTCCTTCGGCGGCGCCGCAACGCGTGCGCCCGGTGGCAACGATTTCGGAACGGGCATCGGCGCGTTGGCTTCCTTGCTCGCCTTCTTCGGCGTGCTCACCGCGCCGCGCTTGTTGGCATCGTGCACCCGCATCGCACGCTTGCTCTTCTCGCCACGAACCGGGGTTCGCTCAACGAAAATCCAACCGACGTGTGGCACGGGTTTTCCGCCCAGGAGCCGGCCCTGTTCGAAGAGCCACGGATACTCACCGTGAAACTCCTGGTAGCTGTCGTTCGAGAGAATCGACGCCTTGACCTTGTCGGCGATGGCGAGAACGAAGGCATCTCCGCGGCCGATCGCGCCGGCGGGCGGCGTGACGAGCTCGTTGTTGTCGACGGCGGCGTCGAACTCGGAGACCTCCTTTTTGTCGATGCGGTGGCCGAAGCTCGCATCGACAACGACGGTCACTTTTGCTTCGGGGAATTCGCGGATGAACGAAAGGACGGCCTCGTTCAGTTGCTTGAGACTTGGCGCGCTGCGACCTTCCGTCGCGATGTTGGATCCGTCGACCACCACGTGCTTGGGGCTCTTCGGGGCGGGCATAAGGGCCAGTCAAGCACCCCCCGAGCCCCCGTCGGCGGATCTGACGGACCTAACATCGGGTCGCTTGCCTGGCCGAGGGAACGGACCAAATGGAGGGATTTTTCGATGTCTGAGGGACGTTTTCGCGCGGTTTTCTGGGACTTCGGCGGCGTCATTCTCGAGAGCCCTTTCGATGCCTTCGCCCGCTACGAATCGGGCCGTGGATTGCCGGCGGGCTTCCTTCGCCGGGTCAACGCGACGAATCCCGACACGAACGCGTGGGCCCTGCTCGAACGCTCGGAGGTCACGCCCGCACAGTTCGACGATCTCTTTGCCACCGAAAGCGAGGCACTCGGTCACCGCGTACAGGGTGCCGACGTGCTGCGACTTCTCGCAGGCGAGATCCGACCACCGATGGTCGCCGCCCTCGATGCGGTGAAGGCGGCCGGATACAAGATGGCGTGCCTGACCAACAACGTCGTTGGTGGCGACAAGAACACCGCCGAACGCACTGCTGCGGTCGAGGCCGTCATGGCGCGCTTCGACGCGGTCGTCGAGAGCAGCAAGGTCGGCTGCCGCAAACCCGAGACACGCTTCTATGAGATTGCCTGCGAGACAGTCGGCGTGACACCGGAGCAGTGCGTGTTCCTCGACGACCTCGGCATCAACTTGAAGCCGGCTGCCGCAATGGGAATGCACACGATCAAAGTGGTGAAAGCCGACGACGCACTGCGCCAACTCGGCGAAGTGTTGAATTTGACCTTCTGATCGGGCTCGGCGCCCGAACGCTTCACCAGGGGTTGAGTGCCTCGTCCATCAGGTCGGCGAGTTCCTGTTGGTGAATGATCATCGAGCCGGTTGCAGGACTTCCCGATTCGACGCGCGCGACGTGGCGCAGGTCGTAACCGCGTTCCTTCAAGCGCCAGATGCGGTGCTCGACCCAGTGCCAGGCACCCATGTTTTCGGGTTCCTCTTGCAGCCAGACCAATTCTTCGGCGTTCGGGTACTTCTCGATCTCGGCCACGAGTTGGTCGAGCGGGAACGGGTACAACTGCTCGACGCGAACGACAGCGGCGGCGGAACCGCGCTTCGTGCGCTCGTTGATCGCGTCCCACGCGACTTTTCCGCTGCACATGATGACGCGCTTGACCTGATCGGCCGGAGGCGCCGACGGATCGCCGAGGACTTCCTCGAAGCTTCCCTTGGTGAAGTCCTCGATCTTCGAACGGCTTTCCTTCATGCGCAACGGCTGCTTGGGCGTGAAGATGATCAACGGCTTGCGGAAGTCGCGGCGCACCTGACGACGCAACACATGGAAGTACTGCGCGGCCGTGGTGCAGTTGACAACCTGGATGTTGTCTTCGGCGCACGATTGCAGGAAGCGCTCGATGCGTGCCGAGGAGTGCTCGGGGCCCTGTCCTTCGTAGCCGTGAGGCAGCAGCATGACGAGACCGTTCTGCTGGCCCCACTTGTCCTCGGCGGCGACGAGGTACTGGTCGATGATGATCTGCGCGCCGTTGACGAAGTCGCCGAACTGCGCCTCCCACATGACGAGCGCGGCAGGGTTCGTGTGGGCATAGCCGTATTCGAACCCGAGCGCCGCATATTCGGACAACAGCGAGTCGTACACCCAGAAATGCGCATCGCCCGTCGGTAGTTCGGCGAGCGGCACCCAGTTGCGCTCGTTCTCGTAGTCGATGAGGGCTGCATGACGCTGGCTGAATGTGCCGCGACGGGAGTCCTCGCCGGCCAGACGAACGCTGGTTCCCTCGAGGAGGAGCGAGCCGATTGCCAGCGCTTCGCCGAGCGCCCATTCGACCTCGCCCTCTTCGCGGTAGGTCTTTTCGCGCCCTTCGAACTGCTTGGCAAGCTTCGGGTGCGGGTTGAAGCCCTCGGGATACGCCGTGAGTTTTGCGAAGACGGTGTCGAGCACCGCACGATCGACTCCGGTCACGACATGGGGCACGACACCGAGGGGTGCCGGTGGCTTGGCGGCCTTCATCGGTGCAGGCGCATGCGCGCGCGTTTCGTCGAGAGCCGACTGCAGTTTGCTCTGGTAGTCGAGAAGGTGTTGTTCGGCCTGCTCAAGGGTGATGTCACCACGCTTGACCAGGGTTTCGACGTACTGCTTGCGTACGCTGCGGTGCTCGGCGATCTTCTTGTACATCAACGGCTGCGTGTAGCTGGGATCGTCACCTTCGTTGTGACCATGACGGCGGTATGCGATGAGGTCGATGACGACGTCCTTGTGAAACGCCTGTCTGTAGTCGTAGGCCAACCGCGCGACGCGAATGCACGCTTCGGCATCGTCGCCGTTGACGTGGAAGATCGGCGCCTGCACGGTCTTCGCAACGTCCGAGCTGTACGGCGACGAGCGGGAGAACTGCGGTGCGGTGGTGAAGCCGATCTGGTTGTTGATGATGATGTGGATCGTTCCACCGACGCGGTAGCCGCTGATGTCGGACATCGCGAGACATTCGGCAACGACACCCTGGCCGGCGAAAGCCGCATCACCGTGGATCAACAAAGGAAGGACGCTGTACGAGAGGGCCGGCGTGATGCCGTCCTGCGCGGCGCGCACCATGCCGAGCACGATGGGGTCGACCGTTTCGAGGTGGCTCGGGTTAGCGGCCAGTTCCACGGTGATCACGTCTCCGTCGGGAGACGTGAACTTTCCGTGCGCCCCTAGGTGGTACTTGACGTCTCCCGAACCCTGCACGGAGTCGGGCTTCAGGTGACCCTCGAACTCCTTGAAGATCTGGTCGTAACTCTTGCCCACGATGTTCGCGAGAACGTTGAGTCGCCCGCGGTGGGCCATACCGATGACCGAGCCGTCGAGATGATCGGCCGCGGCGGCCGAGAGAATCGTGTCGATGACGGGAATCGCGGCTTCGGATCCATCGAGGCCGAAACGCTTGGTGCCCACGTACTTCGTCGCGAGGAACTTCTCGAAGGCCTCGGCGGCATTCAGACGTTCCATCAGGCGGTTCTTCTGTGCGGCCGTTGGGCGGAACTGCACGCCTTCGAGACGGGATTGGATCCACTTCTGCTCGTCGGTGTTCTGGATGTGCATGTACTCGACACCCATGGTGCCGCAGTAGGCATCGCGCAAGACGGCAAGGATGTCACCCAGTTCCTGCTTGTCTCGTCCACCGAGTCCTCCGGTGAGGAATTCGCGCTCGAGGTCCCAGATCGACAGTCCGTACGTTTCGGGGTCGAGTTCCTTCGGCAGCGCGGGTTCCTTCCAGCGCAGCGGATCGAGGTCGGCCATCAGGTGGCCGCGCACGCGATGCGCCCTGATGAGGTTTGCGACCTGCAGCTGTTTGTGCAGGCGTTGCTCTTCGTCGTCAGCGACGTTGCTGTCGTGGCGCCAACGCTCGGCCTTGTACGGCACGCCGAGGCTCGCGAAGATCGCGTCGTAGAAACCGTGTTCGCCGACGAGAAGTTCGTGGACGCGCTTCAGGAACATCCCGCTCTCGGCGCCCTGGATGATGCGATGGTCGTAGGTGCTGGTCACCGTGACGACCTTGGAGATACCGATCTTTGACAGGGCCCGCTCGTCGGCACCCTGGAACTCGGCCGGGTAATCGATGCTGCCGACGCCAACGATGACACCCTGTCCCGGCATCAAACGCGGCACCGATTGCACCGTACCGATGGTTCCCGGGTTGGTCAGCGTGATGGTTGCACCTTGAAAATCGGTGACCGCGAGTTTGTTGGTCTTGACCTTTCGGATGAGTTCCTCGTACGCATTCAGGAACTCGGCGAAGGTGAGACCTCCCGCGTCGCGCAGCACGGGAACGACGAGGGTGCGCGAACCATCGGCTTTGGCGACGTCGACGGCAAGGCCCATGTTGAGAGACGCATTGCGCACGATCTGCGGGGCGCCCTTGTCGTCGGTGACGAAAGAGTTGTTCATTGCGGGCACCGCGTCGGCGATTGCCCGAACGATTGCGTAGCCGATGAGGTGGGTGAAAGAGACCTTGCCCATTCCCCCGCGCGTCATGTAGGCGTTGATCGCGGCTCGGTTGACTTCGAGCAGTCGCGCGGGCACGTTCCGGAAACTTGTGGCCGTCGGAACCGTGAGGCTGCGTTCCATGTTGGCGACGATCGCGGCCCCTGCACCGCGAATCGGCTCGCCCGCTGGGGATGTCGAGGGGGATGCGGCGGTGCCGTTCGTCGGCGAAGCGGCCCCGTTGGAAGCGACCGGAGCCGGCGCTGCGGACGACGACACACCGGGAACCGAACCCGCATGGCCGGGGGTGTAGTCACTGAAGAACTCGCGCCAGGTATCGGCGACCGAAGTTGGGTCGATGCGGTACTGCTCGTACATCTCGTCGACGAGCCAGGAATTCGTACCGAATGCGTCCGACGAGGGGGCGGGGGAAGTCGTCATCGCTTGAAAGCGTAGTCTGCGCGCCCTTTTTCACACGACAAACAGCCCTCACAAAAAGGGTACGAATCGGACGTCAGTTGTACGATTCGATGCATGACCCGCCCCCAGAGTCTCCGCAAGTTCGCCCTCGCATTCGTCGCCATGACGATCTTCGCCGCGTGCGGCGGCGGCGATTCAGGCCCGACTGCAACCCTTCCGGCGAACGTCGGCCTCGCAGTCAAGGCGGTGCCGTCGATCCGCTTCGACGCAAAGTCCTACACGGCCACGGCCGGTGAAGTGACCGTCGGCTACGCGAACGAAGACTCCGTGCGCCACACGCTGATCATCGCCAAGGACGGAACGAAGGTCCCGAACTTCAAGTTGATTGTCGGAAAGAAAGGCGCGGTCGATTCGGGAACTGTCACCCTCGAAGCCGGCGAGTACACCCTGTTGTGCGACGTGCCGGGCCACCAGAACATGAAGGCAACCCTGACGGTCAGCTGAGTCAGCCCGCGGCGCGCACCGCCACGGGAATCGCACTCATCACCGGAATGCCGGTGATTTCGTCGTAACCACTCGTCAGGTCGATCAACGCGCCCGTTGTCGACCCGAACGTCGCCAGGTCACTGGGCGTGTCGGGCAATCCACCCCACGCGTGGGCCATCGACACCGTCCCCCTGCTGACGTCACCGGCGGCTTTGGCGATGGTGCGGATGGTGCCCCGCGGTGAAGACACCTCGATCACCGCGCCATCAATGACCCCGAGTTCGGCAAGGTCTTCGGGATGCATGTGCGCGTAATTCATGCCCTCGCGCGCACGCAGCTTTTCGACCTCGCGACCCGACGAGTTGAAGACACTCTTCAATCGTCGCGTGCTCATTCTGAAAGTGTGAACGGCCGGATCGAAGCCCTTGATCACCACACCTGCGGTCGATTCGGCGGCGACGACGCCCAGCTCCTCGGCAATGCCATCGGGCACCAACTCGAAGCGCGCGGTGTGGCCTTCTTCGGCGGGCAGGACGGTGGTGACGTAGTCGGGGAAGATGGTTCCACCGACGTGCTTGCGCAGTTCGGCCATCGGCAACTTCGCGTTCGCATAGATGAGGTCGAGAACATCGTCGGCGGAGATCTTCATTCCCGGAGTGATGTCCCCACCGGGCATCTTGATGGTGACGCCGAGTCGGGCGGCGACCTCGGTGTAGACCTGCCATTCCTGACGGATGTCGCCGCGCATCTCGAGTACGGCCGGCGTGTAGTGCTGGTACGGCTCGTCGAACCAGCGGTCAATCGTCGTCGGAACATCGGGACGCTCGAGGCTGAGCGTGCTCGCAATGACGTAGTGCGACAGTTGCGCCGACGGTGACATGTGAACGTCCATCAGCACGTGCAGATCAAGATTCGACAGCGCCTCGACGGTGGTGCGTTGGTCGGGCCACGACACGACCGGGTTTCCACCGAGCGTGAAGAGTGCCCGAATCTGGCCCTCGCCCTCGAGGAGAATCTCCTCGGCCAACGTCGACGTCGCCGCCTGGCCTCGGTGATTGTGAATGTCGCGGATGCGTGACTTCGGACCTCGGGTCAGCGTTTCGGGTCGTGGCGGAACGACCTGGGCACGCAACGGACCGGGCGGCGTCAGCAAGCCACCGGGATTGCGAATGGTTTCGCCCGCACGGTTGTAGCGACCGCACAGCGTGTTGACGACGAGCACCAAATGCTCGGTCAGCGACGAGTGCGGCGCCATGTCGGGGCCCGTACCGGTGGTCAGGGCACCGCGGCGTCCGCCTGCAAACCGTCGTGCTGCCTCGGCGATGAGGCCACGGTCGATGCCCGTGCGACGAGACGCGTAGTCGAGCGTGAACGGGTCGACTGCTCGACGCAGTTCGTCGAGGCCGTTCACGTACGTTGCGACGAAGTCTTGGTCGAACATGTCGTGGTCGAGGATTTCGCGCGCGAATGCAGCCAGAAGTGTCGGGTCTTCGCCGGGCCGGATCGGCAGGTAGAGGTCGGCGTAGTGCGCGACCTCGGTGAAACGCGGGTCGACAACGATGAGGAAGAGGCCGTTTTCCTTGAGCCGCTTCAGGCGCATGAGCGGGTTGAACCCGGGCAGGCCGCCCGGATAACCGAAGCTGCTGACGATCGTGTTGCAGCCGACGATGCACGCGACATCGGCGGTGTCGAGCGCGTGGACACCGGCCGCCCACGCCCCGTGACGCACTGGAGCGATGGCCTTGCCGGGTTGGTCGATCGACGACGACGTGTAGAAACTCGGCGAACCGATCGAAGAGTGAAAGGCGGCGGCAACCGGCAAGCCCGTTGCGTTCTGATACGCGGCGGTTCCGCAGTAGGACGCAACGGAACGCGGTCCGTGCTTGGCCAGAATTCCGGCGAGACGCTCGGCAATTTCGTCAAAGGCCGTGTCGGTCGCGATCGGCACGTGCCCATCGCCGACCTTCTTCATGCTGGTGCGCAGACGTCCCGGGTGTTCGTGCTGGTCGCCGAGATGGCGGCCCTTCACGCACGTGTAGCCCTCGTACACCGGGTCCTCCATCACGCC